>DASWKS010000540.1:0-6689 GCA_036396495.1 Gemmatimonadales bacterium | reverse complement strand
CTGGGCCTGGATGCGGCCTGGACCGAGGACCTGGCCGCGGTGGCGGGTGAGCTGGTCTCGGCCGGCAGCCCGATGGCCCCGGGCCGGGTCACCGGGCGGGCCCAGAGCGCGTATGCCTTTCCCGCGGGGCGCGAAGCCAGCACCCGGCTGGCGCTGCACCTGCTCCGGGAAGGCTTCCGGGTCGGCGTCGCGACCCAGCCGCTCTCAGCCGACCGCAGCCGGCTGGGTGTCGGCACCTACATCGTTCGGACCCAGCGCAACCCAGCCGCCCTGCACGATCGCATCCGCCAGCTGGCGGAACGGTTCAGCGCCGACGTCAATGCGATCCAGTCGGCCTTTCCCGACAGCGGGATGGGGGTGGGGAGCGAGCAGGTCGCGGCGCTCAAGACGCCCAAGATCTTGCTGGGCGCCGGCAGCGGGGTCTCGCAGACCTCCTTCGGTGATGCCTGGTTTTACCTGGAGCGGGAGCTCGAGTATCCGGTCGTGCCGGTCGAGCTGGCGCGGCTGGGCGCGGTGAACCTGTGGGATTACAACGTACTGGTGCTGCCCGAGGGTTCCGGCAGCACCATGCGGCTGCAACTGGGAAACATCGACCGGCTGAAGCGTTGGGTACAGGAAGGCGGCAGCATCATCGCCTTCGGGGGCGCGGTGAACCTGCTCAACCATAAGGACGTCGGGCTCACGACCGTGGGCATCGTGGGTCACCCCCCCGAGGGTCAGGAGGCCAAACCGGCCGGCAAGGACAGCGTCGCGACCGACACCACCCTGAGCGCCACCGCCCGGCCCGGACCGCCCCTGGTCTCGGCCACGGCGCCGGGCGCGGGCCGCCCCGAAGGTGTGCCCGGCGTCATCGCACGAGGTACTCTCGACCGGACCCACTGGCTGACGTACGGCTACGGACGCGACCAACTGGCGGTCCAGGTCTCGAACGATTTCCTCACCCCTTCGAAGAAGGGTGACAACCCGGTGTCGTTCGTGGGCCGGGACCTGATCCTCGCGGGATTCACCTGGCCTGACAACACCGAACGACTGTTGACCGGCTCGGTCTGGGCGGTGGTGGAGAACGTCGGCGCGGGGAAGGTGATTGTCTTCGCCGACAATCCGTTGTTCCGGGCTTTCTGGCGCGGGACGGCAGGATTGTTCACCAATGCCCTGCTCTTCGGGGCGGGGCGATAACGGGTCGGAAGGGTCGGAAGGGTCGTAAAAGTCGGAAGACCGGGAATGCCGAGTCGTTCCGATCTTTCCGACTTTTCCGACTTTTCCGACCTGGACTAGGAGCGAGGTTGGAAGGTGATATATTTGAGGTGCCCCAGGTCCGAAGGGCGCCGGCGCGCGAATCGCGTCAGGACCTCGCCGGTAGCAGCGCTAAGCGATGTCCGGTGTTGCTTCGGGGTGCCTGGGGCATTCCAATGCAGAGTGCAGAATGCAGAGTTCGGACTTCATAGGGGCCCACGCGACATGGTCATGAGCATCAAGTCGGGTTGTGACACTCCCTCTGCATCCTGCACGCTGCAGTCTGCATTCTGCATTCGTGTTTACTACTACCGTCCTCCTTCCACGGGTCGTGGCTGGGTGAACATGCGGTAGTAGCGCAACTCGCACCTAAGCAGCGGCGGCCCGTGGAAACCCACGGGCCGCTTTCTTTTTTTCCGGAGGAGACGATGGACACCAGGGCGCAGGGGAGCTCGGCCGAGAGTCTCTTTACCTCTCAAGACTGGAGTCGGTACAGCGAGGAGAATCACGCCGTGTGGCGGATCCTGTATGCCCGTCGCATGGAACAGTTGGCGCGAAACGCCAGCCAGGTTTTTCTCGACGGGGCCAGGACCATCGGGCTCGAGCCCGACCAGGTCCCCGATCTGGCCGAGGTGAACGCCCGTCTGGCTCCGCTGACTCGGTGGACCGCGGTGCCGGTCACCGGCTTTCTCCCGGCCAGGGAGTTCTTCGCCTGCCTGGCTCAACGCCGGTTCCCGACGACGGTCACCGTCCGCCCCCGTTCCGGCATCGACTATGTGCCGGAACCGGACATCTTCCACGACGTCTTCGGCCATGTCCCCCTGCATGCCGACCCGGTGTTCGCCGACGTGCTGGAGCGGCTGGGCCAGCTCGGCTGTACCGCCCGGGACGCGACCGAGGTTGAGCGGATCACCCGGCTGTTCTGGTTCACCGTCGAATTCGGGCTGGTGCACGAGCGGGGTGAAGTCCGGATTTACGGCAGCGGGCTGATCTCATCGCATGATGATGCGACCAATGCGCTTAGCCCCGGGTGCGACCGCCGTCCTTTCGAGCTCGACCGGGTGGTGGCGCAGTCGTTCGAGATCGATCGGCTCCAGCCGGTTCTATTCGTTTTGGACTCTTTCGAGCAGCTGTTCGAGGAGGTCGGGCGACTCTAGCGGTGCAGTTTCCAGGGCAGACCCACTCCCAAAAGGAAGCCGAACCTGACAACTTTAAGAGTTGTTTGAAGGCTGGTGTCTTCCTACCTTAGGCTCTAGGGCCCGTAGATCGGTTATGCGGGGGGGTGACGGTCACACGTCCAGTTTCTCGGTACACCTGTCGGGAGCCTTCGATCCAACGGGGCCGTCCGGGGGCGGTCCGGTCAATCTGCGATCGCCCGTCCCGGGGGACCTGCCGCCCTTGGAAACCGGCGATCAGATAAGCCGGCTCCGTTCCGCCCTCGCTGAGCACTATGACGTCCAACGCTCGGTAGGCGAAGGTGGGATGGCGATGGTCTACCTCGCCCAGGATCTGAAGCACGGCCGGATGGTCGCGATCAAGGTCCTCCGGCCCGAGTTGGGCGCTTCCATTGGGACCGATCGTTTCCTCCGGGAGATCCGCACCGCCGCGCAGCTTCAGCACCCCAACATTCTGGCGCTCTACGATTCGGGCGAGGCCAACGGCCTCCTCTTCTACGTCATGCCTTTCGTGGAGGGTGAGTCCCTTCGCGACCGGCTGAACCGCGACAAGCAACTCCCGATCGAAGAAGCCGTCATGCTGGTCCGCGAAGCGGCCGATGCGCTCCACTTTGCCCACCAGCACCGCGTAATCCATCGCGATATCAAGCCGGAAAACATTCTGCTGCAGGGCGGGCATGCGTTGGTTGCCGACTTCGGTATTGCTCGTGCGTTGAGCGAAGCCGGCGGCGAAAAGCTGACCCAGACCGGCATGGCCATCGGCACGCCCCACTACATGAGTCCGGAACAGGGGATGGGTGGGAACGTCGACGCCCGGAGCGATGTCTACAGCCTTGGCTGCGTCCTGTACGAGCTGCTGGTGGGGCAGCCTCCGTTCGACGGCCCCAACGCCATGGCCATTCTGGCGCGTCACTCGATGGAGATGGTGCCGGGCATGCGGGTGGTCCGGAAGACCATTCCGGAAGAGCTCGAAGCGGTGGTCGATGAAGCGCTGGAGAAAACGGCGGCGGACCGGTTCCAGTCGGCGGCCGACTTCTCCGAAGCCCTGCAATCGGTCGATCTCTCGGCGGTTCCCCGGCGTCATACCACCCGGGTCACGATATCGCGGGTGGCGGCTCGCAAGCGGCAGCGGCGGAAAACCATGATGCTGGCTGGATCGGCGGTTGGAGTACTCCTGCTCGGCGGGGCGGGTGCCTTCTTCGCCACCCGGGGTGGGGGCAGTGGGGCACGGCCCGACAGGGAAGGTTATGATCCGAACTCTATCGCAGTACTCTATTTCGAAGGGCGGGGTGGAGACAGCCTCAAGTTCGTGGCCGACGGGTTGACCGAAGCCTTGATCAAGGAGCTGAGTGGGGTCGGTGGCCTCAAGGTCATTTCACATAACGGCGTGAGGCCGTACCGCGGAACCGAGGTCAAGCCCGACAGTATTGGTCGAGCCCTGCGAGTTGGCACGCTGGTGAGTGGCGTGGTGGCCCAGTCAGGGGATCGCCTGCGGGTCGACGTATCGCTGTTGAACGCCAAATCCGGCGAGCAGCTCGACGGAACGACATTAGAGCGACCCCGGAGCGAGATCTTCGTACTGCAGGACAGCTTGGCCGCTCAAGTGTCGCACTTCCTCCGACAGCGGCTGGGCCAGGAGGTGCGCCTCCGGGCGTCCCGTCTCGGTACCAGAAACACCCGTGCCTGGGAGCTGGCCCAGCAAGCGGCCCTGGCTACCAAGGATGCCGAATCGCTCTTGACGGCGGGGGATACGGCCGCCGCCCGGCGACAGTTCGCCACTGCCGACACGCTGTACGCCCGGGCGGCCGAACCGGACCGGAACTGGGTTGCACCGGTGACCGAACGTGCCCGGGTGGCATACCGGGGTTGTCGGATCGCGGGAGGCATGGACAAGGTGCTGAACGACCAATGCACCCGCATAGGCCTCGAGCTGGCTGAGGCGGCCGTGTCATTGGATTCGACCGACGCCGATGCCCGCGAGCTTCGCGGCACTTTGCTCTACCGTCGCTGGCTGTACAACCTCGAGCCGGATGCCGATCGGGCGGACCGGCTTTTCAAGTCAGCCGAGCACGATCTGCGAGAGTCGATCCGCGTCAATCCGCTCCAGAGCTCTGCCTGGAACATGCTGAGCCACCTGCTCGCCAACAAAGCCGAGCTGGCGGAGGCGCAGCTGGCGGCGCGCAAGGCCTACGAGTCAGATCCCTACCTTGCCAATGCCAATCTCTCGGTGTGGCGCTTGTTCTCGTATGCGATAGACGTGCCGGACCCCGATCCGTTCGATGCCACTCATTGGTGCGAGGAGGGAGAACGTCGCTTTCCCAAAGAGCCCCGCTTCGTCGAATGCCGCCTCATGATCTACGCGCTGCCGAACGCGAAACCTGATGTTCCCGCCGCGTGGGGTATGCTGGAGCGCTACGTGGAGTTGAGCGGCGTCCCGCTCCGAGAGGCGCGGCGCAAACGGGGCGAGATGATCCTCTCCATGGTGCTGGCTCGGGCCGGGCTGGGAGACAGCGCCAAGCGGGTGGCGGAGCGGGCCCGGGCCCCCATCTCACTGGACCCGAACCGGGAGCTGGTGTACCTCGAAGCGATGACCCTGGGAATTATCGGCGACAAGGACGCGGCATTCCAGCGCCTCACGGAGTTTGCCGCCGCCAGCCCGCAGCAAGCCAAGAACCTCGTCAAGGAAGTCAGCTGGATGTCCCGCGACCTCCGTTCCGACCCCCGCTGGCAACAGCTGAGTGCCACCGCCCGCTAGCTCGGCTTGACAGGTGCCGTTTGAGGGGTATGGTACCCGGGTTCAGGGCCAGTGTTCCAAACGCCATCGCGGTAAACCCGTTGAGGGAGGCAGGGAGTATGAAGCAAACTTTATTATTTGCGGGGCTGGGGCTCGTTTTGGTGGCAGGGTGCTCCGACTCCAGTCGGACGGGATCGGACCTGCCCAGCGCCCCCGGGGTCATTGTACTCGGCCCACCGCAGCAGCCAGAGGGATGCGTCTTCAAGAACGCCCAGGATTACGCGAAGAATTACTTCAAACTGTCCAGTGACAGGAGGGCTACTGCTTCCGCTCTCTCCGATGCGCAGAAGCTCACCGCCGGTGACCCGCTGCGGGACGATTTCCTGTTCGATGTCCTCGGAGCCGTGGCAAGGGTTGGCGGGACCGACGACGCAGGGGACGCAGGGATAGGTGCTCTCCTGGTCAACGAGGTCGTCGATTGCGGGGGGGAAGACTGGATCGTGACGGACAAGCGGGCCTTCATTCCGGTCCTGACGAGTGCCCTCACCGAGGGCAACCTCACCTTGGGCATAGGGGGGGAATTCGCGATTCGGGGCTTGGGCACTCCCGAGACCGAAGGAGCGGTCGTCGCCGGGAGCGGCCTGTTCGCGTTTGACATCAACGTTGGCCAGGGAAGTTGGGCCGATGTAGGACGAGTGGCAGTCTTCCTGGGCGACGTCTCCGGGGAGAACGGCAGTTTCGGCGTGGGCAAGGTGCAGAACGTCGTCTACCGCCAGGGCTTCATATCCGACGGTGACCCGGAGCCCAATTTTACTACTGATGACCAGTTCGCCGCGGAGTTCTGCCTGGATGGTCTGAATACTACTGACTTGGGTAACCGGCTGGGCCGAAACAGGGGTGTGGGCAACAATACGGTGCTTCAACAGGATGGTGCCGACGTTGTCGGGTTCTGCGGCGACCTCGCTGCGGCTGGCGGGTCATCGCATTCTCGATCGAAGCCTACGGTTTTCGCCCGGCTTCTGAACAGCATGGTCGGCCTCTTCAAGCCCACCCCGCTTCAGGCGTTGATGTTCGTGCCACCCTGGTCCGGCTCGAGCGGCGGTGAGGAGGAGGGCATCTTCTCCAGCGACTATGCCGTGGTGAATGTGGAGGCGGTCTTCGACTCCATCCTGCAGCCAATCGTAAACCAGGTCAAGGACTCAACCTTCGACGTCACTGTCACGGTGTGCGCCCTGAATACCTGCGGGAACCCGATTGGGGTGGCGGGCGTGCCTTTGGAGAACGCCGAGGTCATAATCACCGTGATTGGAAACTTTGGAAGTCCAATTGTGCTCTCGGGGACCGGATGCGGTACGCCGGATAACCTGTCCTGCACGGGGCACACCGACGAAAATGGAGTCGTTACCTTCACGGTCAGCCTCAATAAGACCGGCAGTTACACGTTCTCGGCGGTCACTAAGTTCGACCCATTTGAGGTGCAGACGTCCTCCAATCAGTTCATCGTGAACCCGAACTGAGCCCGAGGCAAATGAACTGAGGGAGGGGCC
>DASWKS010000539.1:0-5691 GCA_036396495.1 Gemmatimonadales bacterium | reverse complement strand
CTTGAGCAGCGCCACATAGTCACCGGACTCCACGGCGGTCCGTCCCGCCGCCACCAGGCGCTCCAGCCGGCGCCCTTCTTCCTTCCGGTTGGCCGCGACGGTTGCCTTGTCGGCGGCCGCTTCCACCTGCTGCATCATGATCGGCGGCAGGATCAGGCCGCCCTCGTCCACCACCGGCTTCTGATGCAGCTTGGCGATGAGCTCCTTCTCGCGAAGCTCGGCGGCGCTGATCATCGGCTCGATATCGTGGTAGCGGATGACCGGCAGATCGGTTCCGGCCCGGGTCAGCTTGAGCTGCCGGACCACCGGACCGAGTGACGCCAGAAACTCTTCCCAGGTGAAATAGGCGCCGGGAAACGCGGCCAGGGTTCGCGCCACCCGAACGATGTCGGCCAGCTCCAGCGGCTCCGACAATTCCAGGTGACTGACCCCATGGCCCAGGAGACTCTCGTTGACGTCCCGGACTCCTGGACTGGTGGACGGCAGTTTGGTCCCGTTGATCGCCAGCCAGCCGGTGGTGGATTCAACGGCCACCAGGCGCCCGTCCAGGCTCGCCAGGAACACCCTGGCCGCCTCATGAAGTTCGTCCTCAGCCGCCGTCTGGTGACGAGCCAAGTAGAGCAGACACGACAGGTTCGCGGCAACCGATGTGGGGCTGAGTTTAGCTGGCATGCCGGTTCGTCACCCTCAGCGAAAACGTTGTAAATCGTTGAACTACAGAGGTCTCGCACGAAGCATGCCCGGTCGCGGCCAGCTGCCGGAGCGGGCCGGGAGGGTGTAGAATCCTCCGGCAGGTGGGCGGCGCAGGGGCGCCGCAGCCGTGTCCCGGGTGTTGCAGAGATCCAATATGCGAATCGCGCTGCTTGGGGGAAGTCTGTTCTGGTTTCTGGCCGCCGGCCAGGCGGTCCAGTCCCAAACCGACCGGATCCGGGCCGACGTCTCCTACCTGGCCGACGACCGGCTGGCGGGCCGGCGGATCGGTTCGCCCGGCGCCGACTCCGCGGCAGCCTATGTCGCTCGCCGGTTCAGCGCCCTGGGGCTCAAACCGGCGCCCCGGCTCGGCGGCTGGCTTCAAGCCTTCACGGTGTCACCCGACGCCCCGGCGGCGCACGGCAGCGATGTGGGTGGCAAGACCGGCAGCAACGTGATCGGGGTGCTTCCCGGGCGGGACCCGGCTCTGGCGGAGGAGTACGTGGTGATCGGCGCCCACTACGATCACCTCGGCCTGGGTGGACGGGGCAGCCTCGATCCGGACAGCGTCGGCGTGCCGCACAACGGGGCCGATGACAATGCCTCCGGGGTTGCGGCCCTGCTCGAGGTGGCCCGCCGGCTGGCGTTGACGCCGCCCGCGCGCAGCGTGCTCTTTCTCGCCTTCAGCGGTGAGGAGCTGGGTCTGCTCGGTTCGACTTATTACGTCAAGAATCCGGTCGTACCAAACGAGCGGGTCGTGGCCATGTTCAACTTCGACATGGTGGGGCGGCTGCGAGATGGGAAGCTGATCGCGGACGGGGTTGAGACCGCCACCGAGTTCCGCGCCCTGCTCGATTCGCTCAATATCACCGCCCGGTTCGCCCTCACGGCCAAGGGCGGCGGGTACGGGCCGAGCGATCACACCGCGTTTACGGTGGTGAATCGCCCCGTGCTGCATTTCTGGACCGGCACCCACGAGGACTATCACCGCACCACCGACGATTCTCCCCGAATCAACTTCCCGGGCATCGAGCGGATCGCCGGGTTCGCGGCCGAGCTGACGCGGGCGGTGGGCAACCGCGGCGCGGGACTCACCTTTGTCGAGTCGACCCCTCCGGCCGCGCCCAGCGGCTCCTCCCGCACCTCGGGCTACGGCGCGTATCTCGGGACCGTCCCCGATATGAGTGACAATCCGGGCGGAGTCCAGCTGTCGGGCGTGCGGGCCGGGAGTCCGGCCGAGAAGGCCGGCCTCAAGGGCGGCGACATCATCGTGCGCATCGGCCCGCACGAGGTGCCCGACCTGCAGGCCATGACCGACGCGCTGCGGGCCCAGGCCCCGGGCGACGTGGTCGACATCACTTTCCGCCGGAACGGCGAACTGCTGACGGTGAAGGTCACCCTGGGCCAGCGGGGGGCTTGAGATGCCGCTCTTGGACGGCGACCGGATCGTGGCGGCGCTTCGGGCCGCCTTCACGCACGACGCGGGGCGGCAGCCCCTGCTGCAACTGGCGACGGACCGGATCCACGGGGTCGGATCACCCTACACGTCGGTGTACCTCTACATGCTGGATGGGGGTGACCTGGTGCTCGAGGCCTTTGCCGGCCGTCCCACGGAGCACACCCGGATCCCGGTGGGCAAGGGGGTCTGCGGAACCGCCGTGGCCGAGGAACAAGACCAGAACGTGGGCGACGTGCAGACCATCACCAACTATATCGCCTGCAACCTGCTGACCCGCTCCGAGCTGGTGGTGCTGATCCGGCGCGGGTCGCTGATCCTGGGCCAGATCGACGTCGACAGCGACGCCCCGGATCCCTTCACGCCCCGGGAGCACGCGGAGGTGCGGAAGGTGGCGGATGCGTTGGCGGTACTTCTCTAAACCCATTTAGCGATTCAGCGAATCAGCGATTTGTCGATTACGGAACCCCCTGGCCTTATAAACCCAATCGCTGAAACGTCAAATCGCTGAATCGCTGAATCAAATGCGCGTCTGGTCCACCGCCCGGTTCACAATTCTGCTGCCGCCGGGCCATCGCTTTCCGCTCGCCAAGTACGATCTGGTACGTGAAGGCGTCGTCGCCCGGGGTCTGGTCAGCGAGAAGGACATCTTGGAGCCCGAGCGGGCCGGTTGGGATGACCTGGCGCTGGTGCACAGTTGGCGCTGGCTGGGGCTGATGCGGGATGGGGGACTCGCCCGGTCCGATGAGCGCCGCCTGGGGTTTCCCTGGAGCCCGGGGCTGTTGGAGCGTTCGCTTCGAACCGCCCAGGCCACCCTCGAGGCCGCTCGTGCGGCCCTGGCCCAGGGTGCTGGGGCCAGTCTGGCGGGCGGAACCCATCACGCTCATCGGGACTTCGGCGAGGGTTACTGCTGCTTCAACGATGTGGCCCTCGCCATCCGGGTGCTGCAGCGGGAGGGCATGATCACGCGGGCCGCGGTGCTCGATCTGGACGTGCATCAAGGGAACGGGACCGCCGAGATCTTCGCCGGCGACCCCGACGTATTCACCTTCTCGATGCACGGGGCCCGCAACTTTCCCTTCCGCAAGTCGCGGAGCTCCCTCGACCTGGAGCTGGAAGACCGCTCCGGCGATGCCGAGTACCTCGACCTGCTCCAGCGGCACCTGGATGACGTGCTCGACCGGGCCAGGCCCGATCTGGTGTTCTACCTCGCCGGGGCCGACCCGTACGCGGGCGACCGGCTGGGGCGGCTGTCGCTCTCGATCGATGGCCTGGCACGGCGCGATCGCGGCGTGCTCACGGCCTGCCACGCCCGCGGCTTGCCGGTGACGATGGTGATGGCGGGCGGTTACGCTGAAGACCTGTCGCACCTGGTGACCATCCACGCCAATAGCATCGCGGAACTGCATCGAGTCTATGGCTGAGCTGCTCCGCGACCTTGGCGGGGTGCGGCTCTTCGAGCGGCGGGCGGGCCAGGGGCCGGAGGTCACGGTACTGCATGGCGGGCCGGGAGCGCACCACGACTACCTCCTTCCCGGTTTCGATCTGCTGGCCCGGGGCCGCACCCTGGTTTACTACGATCAGCGCGGCGGGGGCCGTTCCCCGGTGGCGCGTGAGGTGCCGGTCGGCTGGCGGCAGCACGTGGCTGACCTCGAGGCGCTGCGCCGGCTCTGGGGTCTGGAGCAACTGGTCCTCGCGGGCTACAGCTGGGGCGGGTTGCTGGCGCTGCTCTATGCACTGGAGCATCCCGGACGGGTCTCACGGCTCGCGCTGGTGTCGCCGGCTCCCTGCTGGCGGGCAGCCCGCCAGGAGTTCGACCAGCGGTTTCTCGCGCGGAGCGAGGCGCCGGCGATCCGGGCGATGCGGGTGGAATTGGCGGCCGGCGGGCTCCGGGAAAAGGATCCCCCGGCCTATCGCCGCCGGGCCTTCGAGCTGTCCGTCGCGGGGTATTTTCACGATCCCGGCCGGGCCCGGGAACTGACCCCGTTCCGCATCACCGGCCGGACCCAGAGGGAGGTGTGGGACAGCCTGGGTGATTTCGACCTGCGTGATCGGTTAGGCAGCATCGGCGTTCCGGCCCTGGTTCTGCACGGCGACGACGATCCCATTCCCCTGGCAGCCTCGCGGAGCCTGGCCGAGGGCCTCGACGCGCGGCTCGAGGTGCTGCCTCAGTGCGGGCATGTGCCGTATGTCGAAGCTCCCGATCGGTTCGTGGCGCTGCTGGACCCGTTCCTGCCCCGGCAATGAGCGACGATCCGCTGGGCCTCCTTCTGGGAGGTGAGGTGGAGCAAGGCCTGGAGAAGGTGCGCGACGCCCTTCAGGCCGAACAGCGCGATCCCTACGACCGAGATGCATTCCTGATGTCGCCCACCGTGGTGGAGTTGATCCGCGAGGCCCGTCCCGATACCGGCTACGGCGAGACCATCGATCAGGTCGTGGCGTTGCTGCACCTGGCCTACCTCTATTGGCAGGAAGGCAGGCAGGTCGTCGAGCTCGATGACCCGGGTCTCGAAACCGTGCTGGCGGCCCCGGCCGGGTCCGACGGAGCGTCCTCCGGTCCGCCCGTTCGGCCGCCGGCCTATTATGTCCGGCTACCCCCTCGTCGGGTCTGGGCCAGCCCGGTGGAAGGGCAGAACGCCGAGCCGCTCGACGGCTGGCTGGCGGCTCGCACCGGTGATCTCATCCGGCTGGTGGCCCTGTTCGGGGTGCGTCCGGACCGCGATGGCGCCACAGTCGTCGCGGCGGAAGGTTCGCCTCCTGGCAACCTGGCCCGGGAGGATGGGACGGCCCTGTTTGCGCCGGTGCTGCCCGGCGGAGCCGCCGCGGGACTCTATTCCATCGTCGGGACCGAAGAACTGTTGGAGCTCGCCTGGCGGGTGGAGCGGCGGAGAATCAACGAGGAGTAATGGACAAGACCGGCGTCGCACGTGCGCTGGATCAGATGGCCGCGATTCTGGAGCTCAAGGGGGAAAACCCCTTCCGGATCCGGGCGTTCCGCACCGCGGGTCGCACCATCGCGGGGCTGTCGTCCGATCTCGATCACGCCATCGCAGACGGTTCGCTGGCGGCGACCAAGGGGATCGGTCCGGCCCTGCTCCAGATCGTGACCGAGCTGGCCCGCACCAACCGGTCCGAGGTCTACGACAGCCTCCACGAAGAAGTGTCGCCCGGACTGGTGGAAATGCTGTCCATCAGCGGATTGGGTGTCGCGAAGGTCCGGCTGATCCACGAGCGGCTGGGGATCGAAACCCTGGCGGAGCTGGAACAGGCGGCCCGGGACGGGCGCCTGGCGGAGCTTCCCGGGTTCGGTCCCAAGAGCGCCGCCAACGTGCTTCGCGGGGTGGCTTTTCTGCGGCGCCAGGCCACCTTCCGCCTGGTTCATCACGCGAGCCACGAGGCCGAGGCGGTCCGGGTGGCGCTGGAGAAACTGCCCGGCGTGACCCACGCCATCACCGCGGGCGATGTCCGCCGCCGGATGGAGCTGGTGCGCGATCTGGTGATCGTGCTGGTGGCCGACGTACCGCCGGCCGACGTGCTGACCCAGA
>DASWKS010000538.1:0-2531 GCA_036396495.1 Gemmatimonadales bacterium | reverse complement strand
TACCATGCGCGAATTCTTTCGCCGGCTCGAGGATCAAGGCCTGCCGATCAACCTGGCCCAGAACATCGGGCACACCCAGGCACGCCAGATCGTGATCGGCGACACCGACCGTCAAGCCACGCCGGCCGAGCTCGATCGAATGAAGGCCTTGGTGGAAGAGGCGATGCAGGCGGGCGCCATCGGCCTGTCGACCTCGCTTATCTATCCGCCGGCCATCTACGCCAGCGAGGCGGAGATCACCGCGCTGGCCGAGGTCGCCGGCCGTTACGGCGGCCGCTACTACACTCACATGCGAAACGAGGGCGACCGGATACTGGAGGCCATCGATGAAGCCCTCCGGATCGGCCAGGCGGCCAGGACGCCGGTCCATATCTATCATCTGAAGACGGCCGGCCAGGCGAACTGGGGCAAGATGGATCTGGCCTTGTCACGGATCAAAGCGGCCCGGGCCGCGGGGCAGGACGTCGGCGTGGATGTCTACCCCTACGTGAACAACGGCCTGGGCATTCGCGCCCTGATTCATCCCAGGCATGCCCAGGCCGGCCAGGCCGATCTGATGCGCCGGCTGCAGGATCCGGCCATCCGGGCTCAGATCCGCCAGGAAATGGAGCGAGAGATCGGCTGGGAGAACTGGTATGCGCACGCCGGCCGGGACTGGGACCGCGTGGTCCTGGCGAACATCCGGCACGCCGACTTCGCCCGGTACAATGGCCAGAGCGTTCAAGCCATTGCGGCCGTCACCGGCAAGGATCCATGGGACGTCTTCTTCGCCATTGCCCAGGCCGACGCCTTCGCCATGCCCCAGACCATGTCCGAGGCCAACAAGATCAAGGCCATGCGGGAAGAGTTCACGTCGTTCGATACCGACGTCGGTCCGGCCGGCGGGTCCGGCATTGCCTCGCATCCTCGGGCCTGGGGCGCCTTCCCCCGCGTCTTCGCCCGCTACGTGCGCGACCTGGGTGCCTTGTCCCTGGAGGCGGCAGTACACCGTGCCAGCGCCGTCGCGGCCAATGAGATCGGGGCCTATGACCGGGGAAAGTTGGCGCCCGGTCTCGCGGCCGATATCGTGGTCTTCGATCCCCTCGCCATTCGCGATCGCGCCACGTTCGCCGAGCCGTCGGCCCCTTCCGAAGGCGTGAGATTCGTGATCGTCAACGGTGTGGTGGTCCTGGAAGAGGGGAAATACACCGGCGCCAAGCCGGGCCGGGTTCTGAGGGGTCCGGGATGGGATGGCAAGTGAATGCAGAGTGCCCAATGCCGAGTGCCCATTGCAGAAGTGGGCGGTTCAACCCTACCTCTGCAATGGGCACTGGGCATTGGGCACTCTGCATTCACTTACCCAATCCTGAATAACAATTCCCCCCTCGGATACCGGGCCACCGCCCGGCTTCGCAGGGCAAGCTGATCCCTTCCCTCCAGCAGCGGATCCCGCGCCAGTATTGCCAGGGCCAACCCGCGGGCCCGTTGCAGCAGGTCGGTGTCGTCCGGGAACCGCGCGATCCGGATCTCCGCCGCGCCATGCTGCCGTTGGCCCAGCAAGTCGCCTTGCTGGCGTTCCTGGAGATCCAGCTCGGCGATCCGGAATCCGTCGTCGGTCTGGGCAAAGGCCTTGAGCCGAAGCGGGGTGTAACCCGGGGAGAGCAGAATGCAGTGACTCTCGCCGGCGCCGCGCCCTACCCTCCCCCGCAGCTGGTGCAGCTGCGCCAGACCGAATCGTTCCGGGTGGTCGATCACCATGATGGTCGCGTCGGGCACGTCGATGCCGACTTCGATCACGGTGGTCGCGACCAGCACCTGGACTTCTCCTTCCCGGAACCGCCGCATCACCCGGTCCCGCTCCTCGGCTTTGAGCTGTCCGTGCACCAGACCCACGGACAGGTCGGGCCAGCGCTGGGTCAGCTGTTCGGCCATCACCTTCGCGGCCCGTAGGTCGGCCCGCTCCGATTCTTCGATCAGGGGGAGCACCACATAGGCCTGCCCACCCCGGGTGGCGGCGGCGTGCACGAACTCGAACACCCGGTCACGCTGCTTGGGGCCACGAATGGTGGTCCGCACCAATCCCCGCCCCGGCGGCTTCTGCCGCAGCACCGAGATGTCGAGATCGCCGTAGCGGGTGAGCGCCAGCGAGCGGGGGATGGGGGTCGCCGTGAGCAGCAGGACGTCGGGAGCTTCGCCCTTGCCGATCAGGGCCGCCCGTTGCTCCACTCCGAAGCGATGCTGCTCGTCGATGACCACCAGACCCAGGCGATGGAACGCGACCCGCTCCTGGAACAGCGCGTGGGTTCCGATCATGAGGCGGGCTGCGCCGCTCGCCATCCGGCTCCGGACCATCGTCTTTTCCGCCGGCGAGAGCCGGCCGATCAGCAGCTCGGGCGCGAGCCCGATGGCCGCGAGGAAGCGCGCGAGCGTGCCGGCGTGTTGCTCCGCGAGAAGCTCGGTGGGCGCCATCAAGGCCGCCTGATAGCCGTTCTCCAGCGCCAGCAGCATGGCAAAGAGCGCGACGACCGTCTTGCCGGTCCCGACATCTCCCA
>DASWKS010000537.1:0-3683 GCA_036396495.1 Gemmatimonadales bacterium | reverse complement strand
CCTTGCGCCCGGGTCTTGAGGCCGCCGGGCACGGCCGAAGCGGGGACGCTCTCGATCAGGTCCTTGAGCTGATCGGCCTCCAGCTCATCCAGCCGCACCTTCCCTTTGCGAACCCCATTCTGCCCCAGCGCGGCCAGCCGGCGGATCAGCTCGTCGATGATGGCCCGGGCATCGATGCTGAACTGCCCCTGCACCCGGACCGCCTCGCCGACCAGACCCTCGATCGCTTTGCGCCGGGTGAAACCCTTGATGGCGAAGGTGGTCTTGACGATCTCCTGCACGCTCTGGGCGGCGAGCCCGAGCAGGAACATCACGCCCACGAAGGCGAGCGCGGCTTCAAACAGGTTCGACATGGTGCTCTCCCCTTGTCACCATCGATGGGCGCGACGCCGGGGCGGCTCTCTCAGTGCACTCGGACCCAGACCGCCGGCAGACCGCCCCCGTCGAACAGCTCCCGGCATGCGGATAATTCCAAGCCGCCAGTGTACTGGAAGTGGGGCAAGTCCTTGAGTTTCTTCCATGCCCCGCCCCACTCCAGCCTCACCGAGCGGCCGATGTCGGCCGCGAGCACCCATCCGGGATGCTGGGTGTCCCAATCGGCCTTGCCCATCGCGTCCGTACGACGATGTCGAACGCCAGCCCGAAGTTGTGGTAGCTGGCACCACCGCGAGCGTAGGTGACGATCCGCCCCGGCTTGCTTCGTCCCTGCGCGTACAGCGCGTCCTGCTCGGCGTAGGTCCATAATCCAGTAACCAGCACGGCCAGCTCGGCGTGGGCACATAGGTCGAGCCGGGTTCGACCCCGCGTCGCTACCACCGGATGCAGTCCCGCAAGCCGTCTGGCGTTAAGGTCGGCAAAGGGGTTGGAGGCGCCGGCCGCAACGGGGGAGGGACAGCGGCCGGGGCGCCGTTCTCCCTCGCTGCCGCATCGGGGATGGTCAGGGTCTGCCCCGGAATCAGCTGGTCCGGATTCATGATCACGTTGGCCGATACAATCAGCGGAAAGCGCCCCGCATCTCCGTAAAACCGGGCGGCGATCTTCCCCAACGTATCGCCTTTGCGAACTCGGTACGTCGTCAGCATGGGAGTCCTGTCGATGCAGCGTGCTCTCGCACGTATTCATCCGAGTCGATGAACCGCTATCGCGGCTGGTGCGTCTCCGGCCGCCCGCAGGCCGCGTAGATCTTGCTCAATTCTTCGATGGTCCGTTTCGGCAGACCGGTGGCGCCAAGCCGCTCCTCACTGAAGGGACATACCGCGCCGGGGCGGAACCAGCAGTGACCTCGCTGGGCCTCTCCCGGCACGATCGGATCCCGGTCGGTTGCCGGCGGGTCACCCGGAAGACGGTCGGGATCCAGGCCCCAGCCCGCGGCCCACTCCGGGTGGCGGCGCGCGGTCCGCGCCAGCTCCAGCAACGCGGTGGCACAGCCGTGAGCGATGCTCTCCGCCTGGCGCTGGCGGCGGAACCCCAGCATGGGATGGAATCCGAAGGTCCCGGGCAACCAGCGCGGCCGCACCATCACGACCTCGAGATCGACCGGCTTCCAGCCGCCGCCACCGTCAGTCCCGGCGTTCCAGATGTCGCGCAACGCCCGCTGGGCCAGCGCGTACAGCTCGAGCTTCTTGTTGTAGCGGAGCTGCCGCGCCCGGCGCCACACCACGGGCCACTCGGTCAGGTACCGGTTCAGCTCCCGCTCGGTGGGCTCGACCGGGATGATCTCCAGCGAGGCGGAGAACAGCAGGTGGGGAACATCGTGGCCCTGGTAGCGAGGGCGTCGCGCCACGATACCCAGCTCGGGCTCCGAGGCTACCCGGAGGAAGTGGGCCACCGCGTCGAGCGGCAGGTTGTCCATCACGCCGCCGTCGATGTACTGGTCCTGCCGGGTGGAGCCGGGCATCACCTCCCAGGACCAGCGGGGGCGGAACACGCCGGGAAATGCGCTGCTCGCGAGCAGCCCTTCCAGGAGCGTCGCAGTGTCCTGGCCCTGAAGCTGCTGCTCCCCCAGAATCTCCAGCCGCCCCTCGGTGAGATTGGTCGCCGTGGCCAGGAAGTAGATCCCGGCCTCGCTCAGGTAGCGGTCGAACTGGACGCTCTCCGCGACGGTGAACCGTTCGCCTTGGAGTGGCTGGAGCACGTGTTCGGTGATGAGCAGCGCCAGCGGCTCGGCGCCGAGGATCTGATTGCCCACGCCCATCCGGTCGAGCCACTCCTGGGTGTGGGCCCGGAGCATCTCGTAGACCTGGTTCGACTGGCGCAGCCGGAATGCCTTCACCAGCTCCTTGAGCTCGAACGGGCTCAGGTAAAAGAGCCGCTCCAGGCCCGCCATCACCATCCGCGCCTCCCGGTTGAACGCGTCGCTGTCGGCCTGGTCATACCGCCGCAAGAACCCGTCGGCCTGGTGGAGCGAGAACCGGGTGGCCGCCGCCCGCAGGGTCAGACCCCGGATGAAGTCCGCAAAGCGATCGGTGAGCACCAGCCGATCCATCGCCAGGTAGGTTGCCGCCAACCGCGCGACCCGGCCGTCGCGTTCGGGACCGGGCGGGAACGCCAGCGCCTGCGCCACCATCGCGCCGGTGATCGAGCCCACCGATGCGCCCGCGATGACGTCGGGCTCGAGGCCCGCCTCGGAGAGCGCGGACAGCGTGCCGAGCTGGTACACCCCGCGGAAGACGCCTCCACTGAAGAGCAGGTTGACCAGCGGTCGCTGATTGCCCGGCGTCCCGCCGTTGCGGACGCTGGGCCAGCGATCCCCGGCTCGCACGTTCTGGAAGCCGTTCCAGTACGTCCTTTTCAGCGCCGAGAGCACCTCGCTGGTGCGCTCCTCGTATGCCGGCTTGGCGCGAACGAAGTGCGGATCGGGATCGGGCGAGATCGCCCAGCGGCCCGAGGCGGTCGGTACCGGTGCAGCGAGCGGGGGTGGCGACTGCTCCAGCTCGTGAGGCCACACTGGGCCTACCTGTTTCCATTCCCGCACTGCCAGCTCGGCTCGATGGGACGACCCCCCGTTGGGACCGTTGCGGGAGAGGGCGCAATGGCTGCAGACCCCGGGCAGCCCCGGCGCCGCGCCCAGGCCGGCTGGGGTTTTCCGATCCAAGTCCACCAGCAACGGGAGAGCCACGGACGGGTTGGCGCGGGCCCGGTGGCCTTCAACCGCCTGGCGACAGGGAATGGAGGCCACGCCGGCATCAGCAGGCAGGGAGCCCCGCAGCATCACTTCCAGCGAGGCTCGGCAACCGTCCGCTACGGCCTCCGAGATGAGCTGCCGCGCGTCCTCGGGGCTGCAGCAGCGGGCCAGCCGGTCGTTGAGCTCCAGCGGGGCATCGGGCTCCACCGGGGCCACCCACACCCGGAGGTACCCTTTGTCGCCCACCGGGAACACGGCCCGGCCGGGCGGGATGGCTCGGGTGAACAACTCCGTCAACCGGCGTTCCAGCGCGGCATCGCGGAACCGCTGCAACTGCTTCGCGCGGTTGGCCACGTCCAGCAGATTGAGGTAGGGCCGGTCACCCCGCTCCGCCGGCGCCATCGCGGGCTGGCTGAACGGCAGGTGCGACACGCTGTAGACGTGAATGACGCTGGCTGCGGGGTTCACCCGGTCCCGCAGGAGGGTGATGACGCCGGGAATAGCCTCGGTGCTGATGTTGGCCCCATCGAGGTACAGCTTGCCGAGGATGGGAACCGGT
>DASWKS010000536.1:0-7507 GCA_036396495.1 Gemmatimonadales bacterium | reverse complement strand
GTTGCAGGCGCTGGTCGAAAAGGCCAAGAGCCGGCGCAAGAAGATCGAGGAAGATCTCTACGGTGGAAAGCCCCGTTACGACGGGGTGCTGGTAGTCCGGGGTGTGGCCGGTGCTTCCGAGGAGGCCCTCCGGGAAACCATCTCCACCATATTGGATCGCGAAGCCAAGGAGTGGATGCTGGACCAGGTCGAGACCGACGATGATCGCCCGGTGCTCCGCTACCAGGTCCGTACCAAGAAGAGTGTGCCGGGACCGCTCCTGGTCGAGTCGGTCCGCCGGGCCTGCCAGGAAATCGCCGACGAGGTTCGCTTCGAATGACCCACGCCGGCGCGGTACAATCACAGCTCCAGACCGCGCTCGCCGGGGCTTACCGCATCGAGCGGGAGTTAGGGCGTGGCTCGATGGCCCGAGTGTTTCTGGCGCATGATCTCCGCCACAATCGCGACGTGGCCGTCAAGCTCCTCCCTCCGGAAACCGCGACTCCCGACGCGGCCGAACGCTTTCTCCGCGAGATCCGGATCACCGCGGCGCTGCAACATCCCAACATCCTCTCGCTGCTCGATTCCGGGGCCGCCACCGGGCTCTGCTGGTACGTCATGCCATACGTCGAGGGCGAGTCGATCCGGGATCGTCTGGCCAGTGGGCCGCTGCCGCTGCTCGAAGCGGCCAAGGTTGCCCTCCAAGTGGCCCGGGGGTTGAGCTATGCCCACGCGCAAGGCGTCATCCATCGCGACATCAAACCCGAGAACATCATGCTCTCGGGCGGCCAGGCCATGATCACCGATTTCGGTCTGGGACGTGCCGTCCGCGGCGACGCCGCCCGGCTGACCGCGATGGGGCTGCCGTTGGGGACGCCGGCCTACATGAGTCCCGAGCTGATCCAGGGTGAGGACGCGGACACGCGCTCGGACATCTACGGACTGGGATGCGTCTTCTACGAGATGGTGACCGGCCGGCCGCCCTTCATCGGGTCGCTGGCCGAGGTGCTCAGGCAGCACGTGAACGCGACGGCCGCTCCGCCCAGCCGGTATCGCCCCGGGGTGCCGGCCGCAGTGGACCGGGCCTCGGAGCGGGCCCTGGCCAAGGCGCCGAAGGACCGCTATCCCAAGGCCGATACCTTCGCGGCCGATCTGGAGCAGATTGCCGCCCTGGCGACCCTGGATGATGGAAACCCCCCTGAAAGGGAGAAGAAGGGCGCGTTGCGCCGGCTGTTGGATAAACTGATTGGTGCCTAGACCCCGCTGACCTTCCGGTTCGATCCATCCCCACTGGCTGTAACCACTTGCCGGCTCCATGCTAGCGTCCCGCGTGTGATTTGCATTTGCCGGCGTCGTCTCTCCGTTACGAGCCGCGCGGCAACAGCAGGGAGACCATCCAGGCGGCGCCGGGAGACCATCGTGTGGTTCAACGCCGGGCGCGGGACCGTGATTCGGCTGCTGGCAGCCGCTGCCCTCCTAGGGGCGGTCGCGGGTTGTACCAAGGAGACGTCACCGATCGATCCCATAGCGGACGCCGTCGCGGAGTTCACCAAGGGGGTCGATGAATACGTGCAACTGCGGAATCACCTGGCTGATTCCGTGGGACCGCTCGCCGAGACCATGAGCCAGGTCCAGATCGCTGAGCGCGCCAAGGCGCTGGCTCAGGCGGTCACGATCGCGCGGGCCCAGGCCCAGCAGGGTGACGTCTTCACGCCCCGGGCCGGAGCCGTGTTCGCGACCCTGATCAAGCAGGAGTACAGCCGCCGGCCGCCGCGGGTGAAGGAAACCCGGGGCGACGCGCAGGAGGAGCTGCCCGATTTCGTGCCGCAGGTGAACCAGATCTATCCCACGACCTATCCTCTCGCGACGTTCCCGCCCGAGCTGTTGCCCCTGCTGCCGCAGCTGCCCGAGGTGGTCGAGTACCGCGTGGTGCAGCACTACCTGATCCTGCGGGACATCGAGGCCAACCTCATCCTCGACTTCATGCCCCGGGCCGTCCCGGTGGTGGAGTAGGGCAGGATGGCGCGTCGCGCCGTTGTCGCCGGGCTGCTGCTCGCGGGTTCACCAGCGGTCCTCGCCGCGCAGGACCAGCTGACGCTCCCGCTCCGCGAGAACTCGGTGCGCTTCGCGGTGATTGGCGATGCCGGTACCGGCGAGCGGGAACAGTACGAGGTGGCCCACCAGATCTGGCGTTACTACCAGGCGTTCCCCTTCACCTTCGCCATCATGCTGGGCGACAATGTGTACGGACCCGAACGGCCCCAGGACCTGCTCCGGAAGTTCGAGCGGCCCTACCAGCCGCTGCTCGATGCCAAGGTCGAGTTCTACGCCGCGCTGGGCAATCACGACGACCCCAACCAGCGGTTTTACAAACCCTTCCACCTGGACGGTAAGCGCTACCGGTCGTTCAAGAAGGAGAACGCGACGTTCCTGGTGCTGGACAGCAACTACCTGGATCCGGAGCAGGTCAAGTGGTTGGAGGACGAGCTCAAGGCGGCCGGGGGCGGCTGGAAGATTCCTTACTTTCACCATCCGCTCTATACCACGGCCAGGCGGGGCCCCGAGCTGGAACTTCGGGAGATCCTCGAACCGCTCTTTCTCAAGTACGGGGTGGAAGTGGTGTTCTCGGGCCACGAGCACATCTATGAACGGATGAAGCCGCAGAAGGGCATCCACTATTTCACCGCCGGTGGATCGGCCAAACTGCGCCGGGGCGACACCCGTCCCAACGGAGTGACCGAGGTGGGCTACGCGGCGGATCGCACCTTCATGCTGGTGGAGATCGTGGGCGACACCCTGCATTTCCAGACCGTCACCCGAACCGGGAAAACGGTGGACCAAGGGATCATCAAGCGGCGGGTGACCGGCAAACCGGCTCCCGTGGCGCATTAGCCACTCACCACTGTCGATCCGGCAGCCCTTCGTTCGACAGGTAGGTAGGGCCTGGTTTCAGCCGGTCAGACCGGTCGGCACCCTGGCTCCGTATCCGAAACCCAAGGAGACGCACCATGCGATTCATGATCCTGGTCAAGGCCGACGAGAACAGCGAGGCGGGCGTCCTGCCCGATGAGAAGCTCCTGACCGAGATGGGGCAGTACAACGAAGAGCTGGTCAAGGCCGGAGTGCTGCTCGCGGCCGAGGGACTCCAGCCGAGCTCGAAGGGCGCCCGGGTCAGGTTCTCCGGAACCAAGCGGACCGTGGTGGACGGACCCTTCGCCGAGACCAAGGAGCTGATCGCCGGCTTCTGGCTGATTCAGGTCAAGTCGAAGGAAGAGGCGATCGAATGGGTCAAGCGGGCCCCGAATCCCTTTCCCGGGACCGAGTCGGAGATCGAGATCCGCCAGGTGTTCGAGGCCGAGGACTTCGGTCCCGCGCTGACCCCCGAGCTCAAGGAGGCGGAGAAGCGGATGGGGGCGCAGATGGCGGCGAACGCGAGGCGCTAGGCCAAGAGCCACGCGGCCTCAGACCGCGACGGCCTGGGGGTTTCGAACCAGGCCCTGCTCCTCTGCCAGAGACCAGAGCGTCTGTTGCAGCAGCCGACGGCCGCGATGGAGCCGGGAGCGGACCGTCCCGAGCGGACAGTCAAGAACCGAGGCTATCGCCTGATAGCTCAAGTCTTCGACGAAATACAGCGTACAGACCGTGCGGTAATCGAGCGGCAGGCCCTCGATGGCTCGTGAGATCTCCGCAGCATCGAGCCGGCTCATGAAGCTCCGGGCCGGGTCGGCGTCGGTGCGGTGCATCCCAGCGGCGGCGGTTTGCTGGTAGAGGAACAGGGGCGCAGCCTCATCATCGAGCGAAACGCTTACCCCTCTCCGGCGAGACTTCCGGTAGTCGGAGTAGAAGACATTGATCAGGATTCGAAGGAACCACGCCCGGAAGTTGGTGCCCCGCTCGAATCCCTCAAAGCCTTTGAGAGCGAGCAGTACCGCCTCCTGAACCAGGTCCTCGGCGTCGGGCTGGGTGCGCGTCAGATGTCTCGCGGTTTGATAGGCGGTTTTCAGCACCGGAGTCAGGAGTGTTTCGAAGTCGTCGTTCATAGATCCGCCGCGTCCGTAGGAGGTCGTCCCGCTGTTGTCCCTCGGGCGGCTACAAAGCAGGCCGGATGCCAGCCTGGGCCTGACCGGGCGCGACAGGCACAAATGGCTTGCTCTTATGGGTTTATGCTGCTTAACCGTGGTGCGTGACGAGGGACAATCCCACGGCTGCTTCCCGAAATATCGTGACCGTCACGAAATATTGGGAACCGCTTTGGGACATTATGTACCCAGCTCCGTCATTGGGGATGCGAAGAACCGTCGGCTGACGCCAAGGAACCTGGAGGGCCTTCGGAAGCGTTGCAGCGCGCATGACGACCGCTACGCTGCAGACCGTTTCCGAAGCCGACCGCCGAGCCACCTGGCTGGAGTTGTTTTTCGATCTCGCGTTCGCCGCGGCCATTGCGGAGGTGGGGAGTGTTCTGAGCGGGGACTACTCGCTCCGGGGCCTGCTTCAGTTCGGTTTCCTCTTCCTCCTGATCTGGTCGGCCTGGGTTGGACATACGCTGTTTTCCTCCCGCTTCGATACCGACGACCTGGTGCAGCGCGTCTTGACTCTGGCGCAAATGTTCGCGGTGGCGGTCATGGCCGTGAACGCGGAGGGACCGTTGGGCGGTCGAACCTCGGCCGGATTCGCCGCGGCTTACGCCGCGCTGCGCCTGGTGCTCATGGCCCAGTATCTCCGCGCCCGGTTCCAGGAGCGGGCCCGGGATCTCGTGACCGGCCACGCGATGGTGGTCGGGGCCGGTGCGGTTCTCTGGCTGGCTTCGGCGTTTATTGGCGCTCCGGTCCGATTCGTCCTCTGGGGGCTGGCCCTGGCCCTCGACCTGGGAGCGCCGGTCGTGCTCCACGCCCGGACCGGAGGCCGGCCGCATCACCCGGCCCACTTGCCGGAGCGCTTCGGGCTGTTCACCCTGATTCTCCTGGGTGAATCCCTGGCCGCGATGATGACCGGGATGAAGCATCAGGAGTACTGGAGCACCCCGGCTGCGGCAGCCGCGGCGGCCGGCATCGGAGTCGCCTTTGCGATCTGGTGGTGCTACTTCCACGTGCTTCGCGCCGCGTCCCCCCGGCCGGTGCAGTCCCCCCGGGAGGCGATGCAGCAGCGCCGCTGGGCTTCGGCCCATCTACCGCTCGGTCTGGGGATTGCGCTTACCGCCATCGGGGTGGAACAGGTCATCGCTCATGGGGGCAGCCATCCGCTCTCGAGAGAGGGGACCTGGGTTCTCTCCATCGGTGGCGCGGTGGTGCTGGCCGCGCTGGCCGGACTCGCGGGCAATCTCCCCGGAACCGGGCCGGTCAATGCCCGCCCCGGCTGGGCCCTGGCGGGTCTGGTGCTCGCCGCGGGGATAGTCGGCACGAGCCTTCCCCCGGTGCTTCTCCTCCTTCTGCTTCTGGGCAGTGGTCTACTCTTGATCGCGCTGCACGGCCCGGCGGAAGGTGGAGCCGCTAGGATCTCGGGTTAGCGTGCCCGGTGTTCGCAGAAGATGCAGCGATAGCGGGAATCGTGATGCATCTTCGCGCAATGCTTCTCATGGCCCAGGCCGAGCAGACTCCGGACTTCGACCGCCAGTAGCATGCCGACTGGCGGGGCGGTGAAGTAGATCCAAAGCGCCTCCCAGCGCATGGCAGGGATAGCGGAACCGAGCGTGCGGGCCGGGTTCATGCTCATGCCGGAGACCGGGGCCTCGAGGGTGATATAGGTCGCGACCAGCACGCCCGCGGCCAGCCCGGTGAATCCGGCCCTGCCTTCCCACCCCGAGATCGTGAGCACCGTGAGCATCAGGCCGAACGAAATGGCGAGCTCGCCGGCGAAAGCCCACCCGGCCCCCCATCGGCCGGGGAGGGTGACGGCGTACGCAACGGCCGGATCGGCGATCCAGCGATGAAAGAGCGCGGCGGCGACGAAAGTCCCCAAGACCCCGCCCGCGAACTGGGCGGTGACATAACCCAGCGCGTCATGTCCTGCCATCCGACCGAGCCGGAAAAACGTGAGAGTGACGGCGGGGTTCATCTGGGCACCGGAGCGCCTGCCCCAGGGGGAATAGAAGTTCCCCATCGCGGTGAGTCCCATCGCGATTCCCATAAGCAGCCGGCGGGTGAGCGGATCGGGGATGGTGGTCACCAACGGTGATGCCGGATGGAAGAGCAGGACCCCGAACCCACATGCCGAGAACATGAACAGCCCCAACGCCCAGGCTTCGAGGGTGTACTCCAGCCAGTTGACCCGTCGCTGCGGCTTCACCTCAGGCCTCGGCGGGTTCGATCTCCCCGACCGAGAGCGCCGGCGCGGGCGGGGCATGAAACTGCACCAGGTCCTTGGTGACGACCAGATCGAGGGCCCAGTCGAGTGCCACCCGGACCTTCCGTTCGAAGCGGGGCAGCTTGCTCAGATAGATCGCCCGCCAGAGAAACCACGCCACGAATCCCTGGAACTTGAACCCCAGAATACTGGCGACGCCGGTGCGGCGCCCGATTGCGGCGAGCTGGCCTAACGTCTTGAAGACGAAGGTGCGTTGGGGCCGTCCCTCGATTGTCGCCGCGATGTTCTCGGCCAGTACTTTGCCCTGCCGCAAGGCGTGCTGCGCCGTGGGTGGATACGGGTTGCCGCCATTGGGATCGCGAATGCAGGCGCCGTCCCCCAGCGCCCAGACCCCGGGATACTCCGGCACCGCAAGAGAACCGTTCGCCACCACCCGGCCCCGCTCTTTGGCGCAGGGCAAACCGGCCAGCAGCGGGTTCGGCGCGGTGCCGGCGGCCCAGACGAAGACCCGGGTGGGAACGGTGCTGCCGTCGCTCAGATGCACCCCACGATCGTCGGCGGCGGTCACGCTGGTGCGGGTCAGAATCTCCACCCCGCGGCGCGCCAGGGCCCGGCCAGCATAGCTCCCCAGCGCTGGCCCAAGCTCGGGAAGGATGAGATCGCCAGGGTGAACCAGGACCATCCGGAGGTCTCCGGCGCGGAGATGGGGGTAGAAGCGGAGCGATTCGCGGATGAAGTCATTCACCGCCCCCATTGTCTCCACGCCCGCGAATCCGCCGCCCGCCACCAGCACCGTGAGCGGCCGGCGGTGTCCTTCGGACGCTTCGAAGTCAGCTTCCTCCAGCAGCCCGATCAGCCGGCTGCGCAAGACGGTGGCGTCGGAGAGGGACTTGATGGTGATGGCCCGATGCTCGACCCCGGGGAGATTGAAGAAGTTGGTGACGCTTCCCAGCGCGAGAACCAGATGATCGTAGGCCAGCTCATGGGTGTGGGTTCCCCCGGCCGGCGCCACCCGGACCAGCCGCCGAGCGAGGTCGATCGCCTGTACTTCGCCGGTCACGAGCGTTCCGCCGCGGACCAGCTTGCGCACCGGGCTCACGATGTGGGTGACATCGACGTCGCTCGCGGCCACCTCGTGAAGCATGGGTGTGAACAGGAAGAAGTTGTCCCGGTTCACCAGGGTGAGCTCCATCCGGCCGGGATCGATCAGTTTCTGCAGGTGGAGGGC
>DASWKS010000535.1:0-7572 GCA_036396495.1 Gemmatimonadales bacterium | reverse complement strand
GGGTGGTCCGACGCGATTGCCGCCGAGGTCACGCCCGGAATCGCTGCCGCCCGTTCGAGCACGGTTCGGGCGAATCCCTGCATCTCGGTCCAGTTGGGAAAGCGCGAGAAGTCCCGCGGGTAACGCGTGGTGGGCAGCTGGTATTCGGCCTTGAGAATGCCCGCGGCCTGGAACCCGGGATCCACCTGCATCACACTGCCGAAGCTCCGGATGAGGAGGCCCGCCGACAACACCAGCACCACCGACAGGGCGAGCTCCGTCACCACCAGCGCGTTTCGGAGCCGGTGCCGTTTGAGTCCACTGGTGCCGGACAGGCCTTCACCTTTGACGTGACTCATCACGTCGAGGCGGAATGCCTGCAGAGTAGGGACCAGACCGAAGGCGAGGCCGACGCCCACACTGACCCCGAGCGTGACTAACAGGACCCGGAGATCGATCCCCACCTCGGCCACGCGGGGCACTTCGGCTGGAACCAGAACCAGCAGTGCCCGGAGCCCGAGCAGGGCGACCCCGATGCCGGCCCCGGCGCCCACGACGGTGAGCAGGAGAGTCTCGGTCACGAACTGGCGGCCCAGCCGCCCCAGACCGGCCCCGAGGGCGGCGCGCATGGCGATCTCGCGGGCCCGGCGGGTGCCCCGGGCCAGCAGCAGGTTGGCGACGTTGACGCACGCTACCAACAGCACCAGAAACACCGCGGACAACAACAGAATGAGCACCGGTTGCACCGAGCCGAACGCGACGTCACGCAGGGACTCGACGTTCACCCCCCGGTTGGCGTTCTCGGGATAACTCTGTTCCAATCGGCCCGAGATCTCGGCCAGCTCGGCCCCCACGGCGGAGACCGTGGCTTCCGGTGCGAGCCGGCCGAGAACGAATATCGGGTGAGTGCTGCGGGGGTAACTCTGCTCGCCGGCCTGCAGGGTGACCCAGACGTCCACCTCGCCTTCGCCCGAGTAGGGCGGATGGTAGGCGGCCCGGGCGTGGATCTGATCCAGGCCGAAGTCGGTGCCTTGCGGCAGAACCCCAACGATGAGGTACGGACGATCATTGAGGCGGACCGTCTGCCCGAGCACCGCGGGGTCGGCGTTGAAGCGGTGACGCCAGATCCGCTCGCCCAGGAGAGTCACCCGCGGACCGTTAGGTTGGTCCTCGGCCTCGGACGGCACTCGTCCCAGCAGCGGGGCGATGCCGACCAGACTGAAGTAGTTGGCAGTGACCGCCGCTCCCGAAATCCGGACCGGCTCGCCCCGGTCGGGCAGCAGACTCACATCCGCGCCACTCACCGCGGCCGCGGCCGTGAGGGTGCGAGTCTCGCGCCGGAAGTCGACGAAATCGGGCCAGGAGGCCGGCTCGCGGGTGGTGCTGGATGCGCGGTCGGTTTCCCACACCACCACCAGGCGGTCGGCATCGCTCAGGACGACGGGCCGGAGCAGCACGCCATCGACCACGCTGAAGATGGCGGTATTGGCCCCGATCCCGAGCGCCAGCGTGATCACGGCCACCGCGGTGAACCCGGGAGTGCGCGCCAGCTGTCGAACGGCGTAGCGCAGGTCGTGCGCCACGTCTTCCAGCCAGCGGGTGCCGCGCTGGTCGCGGACGGCTTCCATGGTCGCGGGGACATTCCCGAACGCCAGGGCCGCGCGCCGCCGTGCCTCCGTGGCTGACATCCCCTGGCGCCGGTATTTCTCCGCCGCCTGCTCCAAATGGAAGCGGAACTCCTCGGCCCGTTCCCCTTCCACCCGGGAGCGGAAGAACAGCCCCCGCAGACGATGCCGCAGATCGGATAGGAGACTCATGCTGTTTCTCCGGCCCATGCCAGGATGGAGTTGACCGCCCGCGATGACCGTTCCCAGATCGCTCGCTCCACCGCCAGACAGCGGCGGCCCCGGGGCGTCAGGAGGTAGTACCGCGCTCGGCGGTTGTTCTCGGTGGTCTGCCACTCATTGCGAATCCAGCCCTTGCGTTCCAGACGTTCCAAGGCCGGGTACAACGATCCCTGGTTCACCAGCAGCGCGCCGCCGGAAACCTGTTCCAGCCGCTGGGTGATCCCCCAGCCGTGTTCGGGGGCGACGGAAAGGATCTGGAGCAGCAGCAACTCCAGCGTCCCCTGCAGCAATTCGGCGCGGTCGGGGGCCATGGGCTTCTTCCTCTCGACGGTCGAGAGTATGGTGGGGTTTCAGGGCCTCGGATGTCAAGGCGCGGGGGCCACTCTGCTGCCTGCGTCCTTAGTCCCAAGTCCTCAGCACTAGCTTTAGGCGTGCATCCCGCACGCGACCACCACCTTCCTCCCGATCCCGCGGCCTTCCGGGCCGCGCGGCATCCCCGCGGTCGGGTGATCGTGATCGCGCCGACCCGGGCCGCCTGCGAGACCATCGAGCTGGCTCTCGGCACCCACATCACCACCCTGCTCGAGCGCCAGCACGGCCACGTCATCCGCGACTGGGCGGGGCGCGGGATCGGGTTCGGCATCGTGGCCGGCACCGGCACCGGCAAGACGCTCGGCATCCGGTCCATCGCCGAGTCGATCCTGCGGGAGCCGCTCTCCTACGGGGTGGTGAACCGCGAGCGTGAGGCGACGCCGGAGACCCCGTCGTGGAACGTGGTGGTGGTCACGACCGGGATCGCGCGTCACTGGTTCCAGAGTGATCTCATCACCCCGGCGGACACGCTCATCGTCGACGAGATCCACCAGACTTCGGCGGAGTTGGAGCTGTGCCTCGCGCTCGGGAAGCGGGTGGGCTGCCGCTTCATCTGGCTCTCCGCGACGGTCGACCCGTCCGTCTATGCGAGATACCTGCGGAGTGCCGAAGTGCTGGAAACCAGCGCCTACGACCCGGCCCTTCGAGCCAAGGTGGAAGTGCTGCGGCATGACGTGGCGGGGTTTCTCGACGAACGACGGGTCCGTCACCTGATCCGGGAGCGTCGCGGTGTGGCGGTCTTCGTACCGACCCGGGCGGAAGTGGAGAAGCTGTCGGCCGAGCTGGGGGCGCGCTGGCCCAAGCTGTCGTCGGCGTTCTACCACGGGGGCGAGCCCATCCGGGTGATCCGGCCGTTTCTTGAAGGTGGGGTGGAGAAGCCCTTTCTGCTCGCGATGACCGCCGCGGGGCAGAGCGCGCTGAATCTCCCCGGGCTGGATACCGTGGTCATCTACGATGCCCGCTACGGCAACGTGGTCGACCGCGGGCGGAACGTCCTCCACCGGCTGTACCTGGGTGCCAATGAAATCCTGCAGATGGCGGGACGGGTGCACGGCCGGGTCAAAAACGGCGAGGTCTTCATCCTGAGCGATCGGGAGCTGGATTTCGGGTCCCTCAAGCCGGGGCCGCCGGAATTCCAGCTGGCCGGCGACGCCGAACGGGTGGCGCTCACCTGCGCGGCGCTGGGAGTGGACGCGGCCGACCTCGATCTTCCGGTGCCGCTCGACCAGGTGGCGTACCGTCGCGCAGTCAAGCTGCTGACGGAACGGGGCCTGATCGAGAACGGCCGCCAGACCAAATATGGCCGCGAGGTGGACGCGCTCCCGGTCGAGCGCTCCTGGGGCGAGCTGCTGGTCCACGCCGATGACGAGCTGACCCCGATCGTCGCCGTCTGCGCCGGGATCGAGTCGCTCCACCGCATGACCCGGGAGGAGCGCGATCTGCACGGAGTCACGGCCAGCGGCAGCGACCATTTGACGGCGTACAACCTGTTCGCCGAGGCGGTGAACCGGTACGGCACCATCGGCGAGGTGCACGGCCTGGCGCGGCACCTGTTCGACGACGGAGTCGATGAGTGGGCCGAGCGGCGGGGCGTGCTGCTCAAGGCCATCGAAGACGCATCCCTCGGCCTGGCGTCGGTCTTCCGGGCCCTGGAGCTGCCCTTGTCAGTGACGCTGCCCTACGCCACGAAAGAGCTGCGCCGCCGCTGGGGGGAACTGCTCGCGCGGATCATGCCGTTCGACCTGGTCATCGACGAGCACACGGCGGATGGGCGAGAGGCGCGGGTAGGCAAGACGTCGGTGGCGGGAAGTTGGGGCGCGGTGGCGGGATCACTCCGCTACTTCGCCGACCGGTTCGGCGTGGCCCGGGCCTCGATCGAAGGCACTACCCTGAGTTACGAGCTGATCCGCGAGCATGCGGTCTGGTCTCGCCCGGAAGTGTGGATGGTGGGAGAGGGGAAACGACAGGCGCTCGCGGTGGCGCGCCGGCTTCGATACTTCGGCTTTGAGCTGGATGCCGACGTGCAGACGCTCACCGGACCCATTCCCGAAGACTTGCGCGGGCCGGCCCGCGACGCCCTCGCGGCGGCCCTGCTGGAAGGCGAGGCCCGACATCCGGCCCAGGGCGCCGTCTCGCGGGCGGTGGGACAACTGCGCGAATGGTGGCGGCGCTCGGGCGGAACGGTCCCGGCTGCATCCGACGATGCGATCCGGGCCGACCTGCGGCAGCAGCTGGAGGAGGTCGAGTCCTGGAATGATTTCGGGCGCACTCCGCTGGGGCTGGATCCGGCGGCCAGGATTCCACCGGAGACTCGGGCCGAGCTGGATCGCCTGCCGGGAATGATCCGACTGTTAGGTGATGCGGTGCCTTTGGAGTACCTGGTAGACCGGGGTACGGCGATGGTTCGGCTTCGGCTTCGGGAAGGGCAGGCTCGCCGGATCCGAAGTCAGGACTTGCCACCGATGGATCGGCCGCTCCGGTTCGTGGTTCCCCGGGGGGACGAGGCCGACCTCGAGGCTGGAACGATCGAAGAGCTCCAGGAAAAGCTGGCCGCGGGCCATCGGACCGAGCGCAGGCAGGGGCGGAGGACGACGGCCCGGCCGAGGCGAGGGGGGAGGAGGCGGTGATTCATGTTCCAGGTTCCGGGTTCTAGGTTCCGCGTGCGGTGCGGAGTGCGGTGCCAAGTGCCCTGTGCTCGGTGCGCTGATGCACTAGGCACCCGGCACCTTGGCACCGCACCCAGCACCGCACCCGGAACCTGGAACGTGGAACCCGGAACGTTGTCTACTGCATCCTCACCCCAAACCAGTGCGCCCCGTCGTAGGCATAGTCCAGCGAGAGCCGGTCGAAGGAGAACCCGGCTCCGAAGGTGACCGGCTGCTGACTGCTAGGACCGCCGGTCACCCGCCGCGCTCCCGCGCGGAGCGCCAGCGCGAAGCCCTCCAGCGGGACGTAGGTCAGCTCCGCTCCCGCGGCCGGGGACACCCCACTGTGCCGCTCCCAGTTCACCGCCGCGGTAGCGGCGATGTCGAACCAGGTATGGATCGGGTAGCGGGGCGTGGCCGCCCCCAGGACCAGTCGCGTCGGGAGATCGGCACGCGCCGGTTCCCGTCCGATGTCTGCGCCGAGATTCTGCGCTACCAGACCCACCGATATGCGGGAAAAGTCGCGACCCACGCCGACATCGAATGCCGCGCCGCTCGGCCGCGCATCGGGGAGCCGCTCCTCAACGTACTTCGCCGCGATGCCCCATCGGAACCCGATCAGCCGGATGGCCGCCGCGGCGCTGGCCGCCAGACTCTGGGAGATCTCCGAGCCGGACGTCGTGAGGGACCTTGGGGAAGTCGGGAAGACGCCGGGCTCGCTGCCATAGTCCAGCCACTGCACTCCCGCGGCCACCACCAAGACCCCGACCGTGGACGAGGTCGCCAGCGAGGCAAACGTGGCGGATGCGCGGTACCTCGCCAGCGAGAGCGAGAGCCCGGTGACGAGTCCGATCTGGGCCGGATGGTAGAAGATCATCTCGCTGCCTCGGCCACCGGCAAAACCGTTTCCCAGCGCGGCCGCCCGGGCGCTCGCCGGAAGCCGGAGGACGAGCGGGGCGGTCTCCTGGGCTACGAGAGACGCGGGCACAGCGGCGGCCAGCGCAAGAACGATCAGCATCCGCATGGCGGGCTCCGGGCTCTAGAAGCGGGCCGCGAAGAAGGCGGGATCGGGGGTCGAGAGCCCCAGGTCGGACAGGACCACCGTTCCCGCGATGGTCCGATCGAAGACCAGACGGACGGCGGCGAGCCGGGCCGGATCGAATCGCGGCTCGGTCGCCACCAGGTCGGCGAGCGGAATGGTGTAGGTCTGGAGCACCAGCTCATAGAGCGCGGCGAAGTTTCGCTTGTCGCGGCCTTTCCGACGATAGACCGTGACTTGGGTCGGCCGCCGGAGCGGTCCGTAGCGGTCGAGCGGTATCCGGGCGGTGTGTCCGCCCGCGTCCACCACTTCCACCGTCAGCTCGATCGGGAGCGAATCCTTGGCGGTGGGTTTCGGCGCCGGCTTCCTGGGCTTGGGCTTCGCCTTCGCGCTATCTGCCTTGGTGCTGTCCGACCTAGTACTGTCCTTGGCCGCGCTCCGAGGGCCGGGGGTCTGATCGGTCGCGGCGAGAGACAGGACCAGCGTGGTCTGACCGTTCACCCGCCAGGCGGTCCGGAGCGAATCGGGAACCGAGATCGAGTACGAGGCCGGGCGGCCCCGCCTGGTGGTGTCGTCCGCCGCGATCCGGTTGTTCCACCCCAGCCACACGCCCTGATGGCCGACGTTGGCGTTGCGCCAGCGGAGCGGGATCACGTTCTCCCTCCAGGTGGAAAGGCTGTCGCCTTCCAGCCGCACCCCGGGTACACTGCCGGTCGTGAGGTCGACATCCTCGGTAAAGTCGGCCAGCGTCCGGAAGCCGCTCTCCTGAAACCGGGTCGCGTACAGCGTCTTGGGCAGCCACCCGCCGATCAGCCGATGATCCCGGAACAGGGGGAGGTATTCGTGCCGATCGCGCAGAGTCGCTTCCAGGAAGCTGGTGAAGTACACCAGCGCCATCCGCCGCTGTGCCGCCGGCGGGATGAGCTGGTCGAGGTCGAGCCAGCGCGCGCTCTGGCGACCATTGTCGCCGTTGCCCCAGACCGTGTTCCACTGGCCGTGGTTGGCCCGGTACATCCAGATCGCCGCCTTGAACCAGGGGCGACCGTCGGTGAACTTGACGCGCTGATACTGCCTGAGTCCCGAGAACGCCGACACGTCGCCGTCGTGTGAGCCGTGAATGACCAGGTAGTTCAGGTTCACCAGCGGGGTCGGCCGGCTGGTGGGCTCGTACTGCCCATCGATCGGCGCGATCGCGATCAGCGACCGGATCCCGAAGTTGAAGTCGAATGTCACATTGGCGTCGTCGGGGTAGTGCTTGAGCCGGTTGAAAGCACCGGCGACCGCGACGGCCTCGCCACCGCGGGAGTGACCAATCAGGGCGATCCGGTCCATCGCCACCTTGCGGGAGAACGGTCCTGCGGTGGAGTCGTTCCAGCCTCGCCACAGCACCAGGTGCTGCAGCAGCATCCAGCCCCGGGCATCGTTCTCGGCGCGGATGTTCCCGTTCAAGAAGTTCTGGTCCACCGACACGACGATATAGCCGCGGCTGGCCAGGTGGCGCCCGAGATACTCATAGCCCGGGTCGGAGAAATCCTTCATGTTGTGATTGCCGTGCACCACCAGTACCAGCGGGAACGGTCCGTTCCCGTCGGGATACCAGACGCGCCCGTTGCGGGGGAGCTTATCGAAGGCGAACCCCCAGTAGCTACGCCGCTCCTTGCCCAGCGCCGGGGTCGGGGCTGAGGCGAGT
>DASWKS010000534.1:0-3674 GCA_036396495.1 Gemmatimonadales bacterium | reverse complement strand
CGTCGAAAGCCGTCGTGGGTCTTCGCCGCTCGGAGTAGATTGGCGGGCATGCCTGACAAACAGCCGACTGTTTCGCCGACCCACATTCGCCACGAGATGACCACCACTGCCTTCACCCTCGACGGGTATCACGTGGTCCAGGCCTTGGGCGTGGTCAAGGGAATCACAGTGCGCTCCCGGTCGGTGTTCGGGACCATCGGTGGCGCACTCCAAACCCTTCGCGGGGGGAACATCGAGCTGTTTACCGAGCTCTGCAACAAGACCCGGGCGGAAGCGTTTGAGCTCATGCTGCAGCACGCCGAACAGCATGGCGGCAATGCGGTCGTCGGGATCCGCTACGATGCCACCGAGATCATGCAGGGGGTCACCGAAGTCCTCTGTTACGGGACGGCGGTCGTCGTGGAGCCCACCTGAGCAGGCCGAATTCCTCTCCCGCCTGGTGAAGTCGACTGGGTGCTCGGCACCGCGCTGAGCCACCGGTTCTAGGCGCGCCGCCGGCTGGGAGCTGCCAGGAAAACCGGTGTGCACTACTCTACCGCTCCCAGGAACCTCCTGATGGTCTTCGCCACTGTGTCCCGGGAAACCAGCATGAAGCTGGCATGTGATCCCGGCACCGTGATGATCTCCAGGTCCTTGAGCTCCTTCCTCAGCCGCGCCTGTGACGCCGTGCGAAACGGAACCATGTGCTTCGCTTCCCAGGCCCGGATGGCCGCTGTCGCCGCGCTGTCCTTGCCGGGCTGGGAGAGAAAGATCTCCGAGTAGATCGCCAGAGCCGGGGCCCGGACCCGACGGTAGTCCCGACGCTCGGAGAGGAGCGCTGCAAACGCGCGAGCGGAGTTGGCGCTGTCGGGGACCGGACGCAGCGTGCCGTCCGGGCCCGGGTTGGCGACGTCGCGCAGGTGCGCTTCGAGAGGACCCGCGTCGGCATCCGGTATCCAGGTCGGAACCCACCACGCCTTGTATGCCTCAAGACTGGCCCGCGCCTCCGGCGGCGGATCGAGCGAAATCGGCAGTTCGGCCATGCTCGCGGCCAGGGCTGGATCGCTCCAGTCGTATCCCGCGTCCAGGTACACGATCCGCTCCACCCGGTCGGGGTACATACCGGCCGCGGCGGTGATCTCGTTTCCGCCCATCGACCAGCCGGCCAGGCTGGCTCGGGCGATCCCCAGACTGTCCATGACGGCGATCAGATCCGCCGCGAGAGCAGCGTTGCTGAAGTCGTCGGCACCGGATGACTTCCCGTGGCCCCGGCGGGCGTAGGCCACGACCCGGAACCGGCCGCCAAGCGCCGGAACGAAGTCATCGAAGATGTGGGGGGAGTCGCCGTAGCCGTGGATCAGCACCAGCGCCGGGCCGGTTCCACCCCAATCGAGCACATGGAGACGAACGCCGATTGCCGTTACGAACCGTTCGGCGTGGGATGCGGGATCCTCCCACGCCGGCGGGGCGGCCGCGTCGGACGGCGGTTCGGCGGGGCGACAGGCCGCCAAGATCAGCAGGAACGTGTTTTGAGCTCGTCTGGTCATGACTCCACTCGCGATCGGATATGTGGTGTGAGGGTGCTCATCGGGGCAGACTCGTTATCTGGTTCGAACCGCCCCAGGATCTCGTCCGGCCCACTGGACCATCACCGGCGCCGTCGGCAGGCGCGATCTCAGGTTGACCGTCGGAACAACATCAGGTAGCCTTGACCCGTCCGCCAGGGGTATCCCGCGTCCGCGGGATTGAGAGAGTCCCTTGGAACCTGATCCGGTTGATACCGGCGAAGGGAGCGCGGCGCACTCAGGCCTCCTCCCCGGCGCCCTCCGGAGGAGGCCTGTTGTCATGACCGATACGATTCGCCCGCTGGTGCCTTCTCCGGTGCGTGCACCGGACTACGGGGACGCCTTTCCCAATTCGAAAAAAATTCACGTCCAAGGCCGTCACGGCGTGCAAGTCCCGATGCGGGAAATCGCGCTGTCGGGCGGCGCCCCACCGCTCCGGGTCTACGATACCAGCGGAGTGCGAGGTCTCGATCCCCGGCAGGGCCTGCCGCCGTTGCGACGGGCCTGGGTGACGGAGCGCGCCGTGGAACGGGTGGAATGTCCCCGCGATCGGACGGCCCAACGACCGATCTATCGGGGCCTTGGCCCGGTCACCCAGCTGCACTACGCCCGCCGGGGCGAGATCACACCCGAAATGGAGTTCGTCGCGTTGCGCGAAGGGATGGAACCGGATTTCATCCGGAGCGAACTCGCCCGGGGCCGGGCGATCATCCCGGCCAGCATCAACCATCCCGAGCTGGAGCCGATGATCATCGGACGGGCCTTCCATGTGAAGATCAACGCCAACATCGGCAACTCCATCGTCACCAGCTCGATCGACGAAGAAGTGGAGAAGCTCCGCTGGGCCACCCTCTGGGGCGCGGACACCGTGATGGATCTCTCGACCGGCAAGGACATTCACGAAACCCGGGAGTGGATCCTCCGCAACTCGCCGGTTCCGATCGGCACGGTCCCGATCTATCAGGCCCTGGAGAAGGTCGGCGGCGTGGCGGAAGAGCTGACCTGGGAGATCTATCGCGACACCATCATCGAGCAGTGCGAACAGGGCGTCGACTATTTCACGGTCCACGCCGGGGTGCTGCTGGAGTACATCCCGCTCACCGCCGACCGGGTCACCGGCATCGTGTCACGGGGCGGGTCGATCATCGCCAAGTGGTGTCTGGCCCATCACCAGCAGAGCTTCCTCTACACCCATTTCCGCGAATTGTGCGAGATCATGCAGGCCTATGACGTCTCGTACTCCCTGGGTGACGGGCTGCGGCCCGGTTCCATCGCCGACGCCAACGATGCGGCCCAATTCGCCGAGCTCAAGACCCAGGGCGAGCTGACCCGGATGGCGTGGGAGTACGACGTGCAGGTGATGAACGAGGGCCCGGGACACATCCCCATGCATCTCATCAAGGAGAACATGGAGAAACAGCTGGCGTGGTGCGATGAAGCGCCGTTTTACACGCTGGGGCCGCTCACCACCGACATCGCGCCCGGATACGACCACATCACCAGCGCCATCGGGGCCGCCATGATCGGCTGGTTCGGCACCGCCCTGTTGTGCTATGTCACCCCCAAGGAACACCTGGGACTCCCCAACCGCGACGACGTGAAGGCGGGTGTGATCGCGTACAAGATCGCGGCCCATGCCGCCGACCTGGCCAAGGGTCATCCCCGGGCCCGGGCCTGGGACGACGCCATCAGCACCGCCCGGTTCGAGTTCCGCTGGCACGATCAGTTCAACCTGGCGCTCGATCCGGTCACGGCCCGCGCCTTTCACGATGAGACCCTCCCGGCCGAAGGGGCCAAGCTGGCCCACTTCTGCTCGATGTGCGGTCCCAAGTTCTGCTCCATGAAGATCACCCAGGACCTCCGGGAACAGGCTCGCGGCATGGAGCAGAAGTCCCGCGAGTTCCGGGAGCGGGGCGGGGAGCTGTACGTCCAAAAACAGGAAGCAGGGAGCAGGGAGCAGGAAGCAGGAGGCAGGGAGCAGGAAGCAGGGAGCAGGAAGCAGGGAGCAGGATGAAAGCATCGTCGCGTGAGGGTTGAGCGGCCGTCCGATGCCGGGACCTCCCCGCAGCGGCGGGTGGACCGGATCCGGGTGTTCCGGGAGGAACTGTCCGCGGTCGAGCAGGAGCTCGG
>DASWKS010000533.1:0-2761 GCA_036396495.1 Gemmatimonadales bacterium | reverse complement strand
GCCGGGCTGGTACCGCTGCTCGGTCGCCGTGAGGGAGCCGAGGAGGTGAAGGCGAAAGCGTGATCCGGCGAGAGGCAAGTGTCATCTGAAATCACCGTCGAGCACGAAGAGCGCGCTCAGCGTGGGCTCCTACGCCCGAACTACTGGGCCAATCTGGGGAGAAACCTCCATTCGCGGTAGCAGTCCGCGCAGGGGGAGAGGTTTTGGAGCAGGAGGGTACCGGTCTCGAGCAGTACTACGAGGTGAGCCGTGGCCGGCTCGATTCCCGGGTCGAGCGGGAGGGGTGAGTCGTAGACGACCGTCACCGCCGGGTCGGCGGTCGGTCCGCCGGGTGATCGGGTCACCCGGTAGCCGGTTTCGATGACCAGGTCATCGTCCCGGGTGGCACGAACCCGACCGTTGGGATGGAACTGAAGCACATAGATGTAGCCCTCGGTGCTCGGGTTCTTCGTGTCGCCGGCGAAGCCGCAACAAGCCGAGTGCCACTCCCATTGGGGCTGGCTGGTGAGGAGGTTGTCGCCCGAGCTGGACGTGCCGCACGAAATCACGAGGGACAGCGTGGCGACCAGGATCAGAGGCGTACCGGACGAGACCGCCATGGCAGCTCACCAGGGGTAATTCGACAGAGGCACCAACCGCATCCTATGAAGTATTACCCTGTGATCCTCCCTCCCGTCACCATTCGCCAACAGTGGGTCAACAAAAGATCGGGTTCGACAACACCGACTGACGCTACGATCCGCAGTTCGTCGCGGCTACAGCGATGACGGCCGCGAGCGTCGACAAGGCACCCGTCACGATCGGGTTGATGCAGGCCGCCAGCGCCGGAATCACGCCGAGCCAGCCGAGCAACGGCAGCACCACGCCGGACAGGGCGATCACCAGCTCCTTCAGCACGGCACAGTTGCTCTTGTTGCACCGCTCTTTCCAGATGAACATGAGCGTGACGCCCACTGCAACCAGCCCCAGCCCGATCGCCCAGAAGATCGGACAGCAGACCGTGAAGCACAGGAGGATGAACCCGACGCCGAGGGCAACCTGCCAGGCCAGCAACAAAGCCCAGGCACACGGCTTCGGGCAGAAAATGCCCCAGAGGATCCCGGCGATGGCTGCGACGAGCCCCAAGGCTGCCGCCAGCCAAAACAGCGGAGTCGCCGCCGCCGGAATACAGGCAGCGAGGGAAACGGCCACGATCGCGAGAATGGCGGCGATCGTCATGATGACCCGCAGCCCGAAACAGCCCCAGCCTCCCCCTCCACCGTCGTCTTCGTCCTCGTCTTCGTCTTCATCTGCCGGACAGGCCGGAACGGTCACTCCCGAGATGGAAAAGGCCGACGTAGCGCAGCCCGGATACACCGCCGGATCCGGCGCGTAGACCACCTGCACGTTGTAGGCGCTGGGGGAGGCGTAGTCATGCGAGGCGTTGGGTCCCGGGTTGGTGACCGGCGGTGAGCCGTCGCCGAAGCTCCAGGTGTAGTTCCCCGCCGCCGGTGTGGGATCGGTGATCGCGCTGAAATTCACCGTGGCCGAGGTTCCCATTCCGTTGGCGCACTCGTTGTCCTCCAGGTTCGCCAGGATGTTGGTGACGACCGGACAGCAGCGGGGAACGTCCACCGCGATCGTTGTCGTGGCGCACGGGGTGATGCCGGGACAAATCGCCGTCACGGCGACCGCATAGGGCCCGGGCACCGTGTAGACGTGCGATGCCGACGGCGTCGTGGTGACCGCCATGCCGCCGTCTCCGAAGGCCCATAGGAACGAGCACCCAACGAGAGGAGGGACCAGCGTGCCATTGAACGTGACGGTCGCCACGCCGGGACCGGCGCAGCCGCTCACCGTCGCGGTGAGTCCCGTCACCGTCGGGCACCCACCACAGGGCGGGATTGTGACGGTTACGGCATCCTTGACGAAGCAGGTAGCGCCGCTCGGGGACGGACAGGTCGCGACGACACTGGCGCTGTAGGAGCCTGCGGCGACATAGACATGCGTCACCGTCGGAACCGTGGTCGTAACAAGCGGCGACCCGTCCCCGAAGCTCCACTCGTAGGTGCAGCCGGCGAGGGGCGGCGTAATCGTGAACGTGAAGCTCGCGGTTGCACCGGCGCCGGACGCGCCGGCACAGCCATCGACGGTGACCGTGAGGTCGCCGACCGAGTTGCAGGGTTGTGGTTGGACCACCACGCAGCGGAGGGTGGTGTCCAACCGGTCCGTACAACTGGGGTCGCTGGTGCAGGTGGCGACGACCAGAATCGGCTTCCCACACTGGCACTGGCCGGCGCTGGTGAAAGTGGCGGTCCAGTCTCCCGTAGCGGTGACGGGCACCGTCATGGACATCTGCGCGCCGCCACAATCGACCGTGACCTTGATCGTTCCGGAGGAGCAGCCTGACGCGGTTCCGCTGACCTGGATTCCGGTAGGAACCGTGCCGCCTGGGGGGATGGTTCCTAGAACCGAGGTGATCGTGACGGTGCAAGCCATACGGCCCTCCACGCCCCGTGCTGGGAGCGCAGAATCTGGGTAGGAGGATCAGTGGACTGCGATAGAAGTTACCCTCGCAGGACAATCCGGGAATTGTCCGTCCTCAAGTGTCGGGCGGGCTTCCTCGGACAATACTGCACCATCAGGGGAACGGCGAGTAGCTACCAACCACTGGTGGGCGTTCCCTTGCCACCAGTGGCAGCCTTGCGGTTCAGACTTCCACGGGCGGCAAACCAGGCAGCACCTTGTCGAGGGTGATGGGAAAATCGCGCACCCGTACCCC
>DASWKS010000532.1:0-4360 GCA_036396495.1 Gemmatimonadales bacterium | reverse complement strand
ACCGGTGAGACCGGGGCGGGGAAATCGATGCTGGTCGACGCGCTGGCTCTGCTGCTCGGCGCCCGGGCCGACGCCGGAGCGGTGCGTCCCGGTGCGGCCCGCACCCTGGTCGAAGGCGCGTTCGAGCCGCTCACACCGCCGCTCCGGCGCGAGCTCGATGCCCTCGGGCTCGAAGCCGGCGATGACCGGCTCATCATCCGCCGCGAGGTGATGAGCGAGGGCCGGTCGCGCGCGTGGGTGAACGGCAGCCCGGCTACTGCCGGCGGGTTGAGCCAGTTGGGCCGCTGGCTGGTGGATCTCCACGGCCAGTACGAAACCCAGACCCTGCTCCAGGCCGAGCGGCAGCGCGACGTGCTGGATGCATTCGGTGACGCGGAGCCGGAAGCCCGGGCGGTGGCGAACGCCTGGGAAGCGGTTCAGCAGCTTGCGAAGGAGGAAGCCACTCTCTCGGCCCGGCGGGACGAGGTGCGACGCCGGGCCGATTACCTCCGTCACGTCGTCCAGGAGATCGACGCCGCCCGGCTCAGACCGGGTGAAGACGAATCGCTCGACCTGGAGGCCCGGCGGCTGTCCCAGGCCGGCACCCTCACCGATCTGGCCCGGCGGATCGCCGACGCGGTGGATGGCGAGGATGGCTCCGCCCTGAGCGCGCTGGCCCAGGCCGACCGCGCGTTGTCGGCGCTGGAGCGGACCGACCCGGGCGCCGCGGCCTGGCGGGAGCTGCTGGACGCGGCCTTCGCCAACGTACAGGAGCTTGGCAAGCTGGCATCGGATTACGCCGAGGAGCTGGCCGAGGATCCGGCCCGGTTGGCGGAGCTGGAGCGGCGCCGGGACGTGATCTATCGGTTGAAGCAGAAGCACGGCGAGACCATCAGCGCCATTCTCGAGACCCGGCGGCAGGCGGGCGATGAACTGGATCTGCTCGACACCGCCGATCTGGATCTGAAGCTGATCGCGGATCGGCGAAAGAGTGGTGCGGCGGAGCTCGAGCGGCTGGCCGGAATCCTCTCCGAGAAACGCCGTGCCGCGGCCGAGCGCCTGGCTCGCGCCGTCAATCGCCTGTTGCCCCGGCTGGGCCTGCCCGGTGGGCGCTTGGGCGTGGATCTCGCGGCCCTGGAGCAGGCCGGCAGCGCGGGAGCGGAGACGGTGCAGTTCCTGATCCGGCTCAACCAGGGCATGGAGCCGCGGCTGCTGGCCCGCAGCGCCTCGGGCGGCGAGCTCTCCCGCCTGATGCTGGCGATCAAGACCGCGCTGGGACGGCACGACGCGGTGCCGACCCTGGTCTTCGATGAGATCGACGCCGGCGTCGGCGGCGAAGTCGGAGGCCGGGTGGGTGAGACCCTGGCCGAGGTGGCCGAGCGCCACCAGGTGCTGGTGATCACCCACCTGCCCCAAATCGCCGCGGCCGCCGACCGGCACCTGGTGGTGGCCAAGCGAACCAAGGGCGGCCTCGCCACCAGCGACGTCGGTGTGATCCACGGCGAAGACCGGGTGACCGAACTGGCCCGGATGCTGGGCGACCCGGACGCCGAAACCGCGCGGCGGCACGCGGTCGCGTTGCTCAGGGAGCAGGGAACAGGGAGCAGGAAGCCGGGAGCAGGGAGCAGGAGGCAAGAAGGCTGAGCCCGCTCCCCGCTCCCCGCTCCCTGCTCCCTGCTCCCTCCTCCCTGCTCCCTGCTCCCTGCTTTCTATAGTGGCCCACCCCTTGCTGACTTAGGTATACGACCCCAGATTGAGAGCGTGGGTTGCTTCGGAGCTCCCGTGGCGGGCAGTGATCTCTTCACCGGTTCCCTCGACCTTCTCATCTTCAAGGCCCTGAGCTGGGGCCCCCTGCATGGCTATGCCATCGGCCGCTGGATCCGGCAGTGGACCGAGGAAGTCATGCCGGTGCAGGAAGGGGCGCTCTATCCGGCGTTACACCGGCTGGAACGCCGAGGCTACCTGGAAGAGGAGTGGGGCATCACCGACTCCAATCGGGAAGCCAAGTTCTACCGGCTCACCCGGGAGGGTCGCAAGCAGCTCAAGGCCGACACCGAGCGTTGGCGCTCCTACAGCCGGATCATGCAGGCCGCGCTCAACGCGGCCAGGCCCTAGAACGCCGATGAAGCGGTTCCGGTTTGGCCCGCGTCGCGCCGACGTCCCCGCCGATGTGCGGCGGGAGATCGAGCTGCACCTGGAGCTCCGGGCCCGGGAATTCGAGCAGCAGGGGATGAGTCCGGATCAGGCCCGGCGGGCGGCCGCAGCCGCCTTCGGGGACCGGCGCGAAATCGAGACCGAGCTTCAGGGCTTACGGGAGAAAACGGTGCGGACACTGCAATGGCGGAGTTGGCTGGATGCTTTGCGGCAGGATCTATCCCTGGCGCTTCGGACCCTGCGGCGCGCTCCGCTCTTCACGCTGGTGGCTCTGGCGACCCTGACCCTCGGCATCGGCGCCAACGTGGCCGTCTTCAGCGTGGTGCGCTCGGTGCTGCTCCGGCCGCTGCCGTACCCCAATGCCCACGAGCTGGTGGGGGTCTGGACCGACCACCGTTCCCGCGGCCGGGAGCAACCCGAGTGGTTCGGGGCCATCGATTTCGCCGACTACCGCGATGGCAATCGCACGTTCAGCGGGATGGCGGCGTATTCCGGCTGGGGACCCAATCTCACCGGTGGTGGTGATCCTGAGGCGCTGGTCGGCGGCGCGGTCAGCTGGAACCTGATCGATGTGCTGGGCGCCCGGATAGCGCTGGGCCGGAGCTTTGCCCGGCAGGACGATCATGCCGGCGCGGAACGGGTGGTGATGCTCACCGATGGCTTATGGCGGCGCCGCTTCAACGCCGATCCCGGCGTCCTGGGGCAGGCCATCCAGTTGAACGGCGAGCCCTGGACCGTGGTGGGAGTGCTCTCGCCCGAGTTTCGGGCCCAGTTCCCCTGGCAGATTCTGCGGCCGCTCAGGCGCCCGGTGCCGGACCCCTCCGGTCGCGAGGCATTCTTCCTTCGCGTGATCGGGCGTCTCAACCCCGGCGTCTCGGTCGAACAAGCCCATGCCGATCTTTCGATCGTGGCCGACCGCCTGGCCCGCGAGTTTCCGGAGAGCAACGCCGGAATCAAGCCCTGGCTGATACCCTATCAGGAGCAACTGACCGGACCGGTCCGCCGCCCGCTCCTGGCGCTGCTCGGCGCGGTGGGCTTCGTGCTTCTGCTCGCCTGCGCCAACCTGGCGGGGCTGCTGGTGGTCCGGGCCGGCGGCCGGGTCCGCGAGTTCGGCGTCCGGGCCGCCCTGGGCGCCGGGCACCGGCGGATCGTGCGGCAGCTGCTGACCGAGAACCTGGTGCTCGCCGGGCTCGGAGGGGGGCTCGGCTTCGCGCTGGGGTGGGCCGGGTCCCGGCTGTTCGCCGCCTTGATCCCGCCTAACGTCCTGCTGGTGACTCGCATCGGCCCCGACTGGACAGTCCTGCTGTTTGCCCTCGGGTTGACTCTGGTCTCGGCGCTGCTGTTCGGGCTGCTGCCGGCGGCCCAGGCCGGCTCCAGCAGCCTGATGAATGTCCTCCGAAGCTCTCATTCCGAGAGCGGGCGCCGGGTGGGGCGGGTCAGGAGCGGGCTGGTGGTGATGGAGCTCGCCATCGCGGTGATGCTGCTGGTGGGGGCAGGGCTGCTGATGCGGAGTTTCCTCGCGCTGCAACAGGCCGACCTGGGCTATCGAACCGAGGGGCTGCTGTCAGTGGGCATGACTTTACCCCGGCAGAAATACCCTGATCTCGGGGCGGCCAACCTGGCGGTCGAGGACGTGCTCGCTCGGACTCGGGCTCACCCCGATGTCCGGGCCATCGAAGCGACCGACCAGCCACCCCTGGCTGGTGGCGGCGATCAGGACATTTCGGTCTATCCTGACGCCCGGCCGGTCGCGGCGGGACAGCGCGCGCCGGGCGTCTGGTACCGGACGGTCACCCCGGATTACATGAAGCTGATGGAAATGCGGCTGGTGGAAGGCCGCCTGTTTACCGCGGAGGATCGGGCCGGTTCTCTCCCGGTGGGTATCCTGAATCAGGAAGCGGCCCGGAGGATTTTCCCCGATGGCCGGGTGCTGGGGCGGCTGCTCGCCACGGGGGAGGACTCAACCGCCGACCGCATTACCATCGTCGGCGTGGTTGCCTCGGCTCGGCCCGATGGGCCGAACCAGCCGGTCAAGAGCGAGCTCTTCATCTTGCTGTCTCAGTTCCCGGTCCGGGGTGTCGTCCTGGTGGTGGAGCCGGCCCGGGATCAAGCCGCCGCGGTAAACGCGGTTCGCACCGGGCTCAAGGAAGTCGACGGCGAAGTCCCCCTGGGTGCGGTTGGGACCATCGGTCAGGCCTTCGCCGACGTGACCGCGATCCCGCGTTAC
>DASWKS010000531.1:0-12576 GCA_036396495.1 Gemmatimonadales bacterium | reverse complement strand
TCGGCATAGTTGCCGGCGTTACCCATGTCGCGAATGATGGTGAACCCGGCATTCAGCATCTGGATGCCGTTCGAGACCGCCTGGATGGCGCGCAACGGCGTGCCGTCGAGCACGTAGGTCAGGTAGTAGAGGTTGTGCTCGGGCGTTTCCTTGTAGGTGAGCGCCAGATGGTTATGCGCGTCCACCAGCCCCGGGAGCACCACCAGCTGGGAGAGGTCGATCACCTCGGCCCCGGCCGGGATAGCGACGTTGGCGCCTATCGCGGTGAACCGGCCGTTCTCAACCACGATCACCTGGTTGCGGGTAATGGTACCGGCCTCGGGATCCACCAGGCCGCCGGCGCGGATGGCGATAACCTGCGCCCCGGCTGGCGTGGCAGAGAGGGCAAGTGAGGCAAAGAGCAGGCGAGCGGCGTGCATTCGAACACTCCTGGGGATAGACGTCGGGGACCAGCGTGGATGAAGGATGCCCGCAAGGCCCGGTGTCAAGTTGTGAAGATGGGGAATAATGGTCGATCGTGGGGCATCGCGAGGAGGACTGTCCGCTTCGGGTACCCGATTTCGTTTTTGGATGATAGGGCGCGGATCGACTTCCACCCCCTGGACCGGTCACCCCGTCTCAACGGAGGTGTTTATGCAAACGTGGTCCCACGGCCTCCTGCTCGCGTTCGCCGCTGTCGGCTGCAGCGCAGGACCGGATCGGATTCTGGCCCCGGCACTCGTTCCCGCTCTCTCGGCGGAGGAATTCCCAACCGCGGAGGGCGCCGACCGCAATGGGAATGGTCTGGTCTGCCGGAAAAACCCCCCATCGGGGCCCAAGAAGTTCCCCGTTGTCTACACGGACGATTCGGGCGACGAGTCGCAGCCATGTCCGCCAGGTTTTGGCCTCACAGGAGTGGCTGGCTGACGCGAGCAGTGGGCATCGAAGACAGCCGCCATCACCCAAAGGGGACGGGATTCCTGGAGCTAAGGTTTACCACGCCGCGACGATCACATCGGTCCGACCGAAGTCCTCGCCCACAAACAGGAGTGGCTCCCCGGCTGCAACCGCCAGAGCATAGCTGAAGCAGTCCCCGAAGTTGAGGCCGGCGGGGTGACGGCCTTTCCCGAAGCGCACCGCGGCATCCCGCGCCAGCAACATGTGTTCTTCGCCCACCGGCACCACCTCCGCTCCGATGGTACGAAGAAACAGATCGAGTTGGGGCTCGGCGGTTTCGTCCCAAAGGGCGAGCAACACCATAGCGGACTCTACCACCGAGGCAGTGGCGATCCGCCGGATCGGGGCCCCTTCGATCGCGGTGAGAAGGCGGCTGGCCGAAGGGTCGCTGGTGAGGATCGCGATGACCGCGGAGGTATCGAGAACCACGAATCAGCCGAGGAGACCGCGCTCATCGTAGCCGAGAATCTCGTCGGGCGAACGGGGGTCGCGAACCGGCAGCCGGGCGAGTCGCTCCTGAATACGGCGGACGGCTCCGGCCAGGTCCCTGCGAGGTCGGGCTTCAGTCCGCGCCAGCCGCTCCCGCAGGGCTTGCCTGATGGCCTCGGTGAGCGACTCCCCGGTGGCCTTGGCAAGAATCCGAGCCAGCCGTTCCGTTTCAGGGTCTTTGATGCTGAGGGGCATATACCTGTCTATACTGATTTCTACTAATATATACACGCTGGGAGGGTTGGAGCAAAGGAGGCCGACCATCACGAGCCTCCGAAGGGGTCACTTTGGTGGCGCTACCCGGAGCGAAAAAGCAACGCGAGCGCGCAGGTGAAGCCGGGGAGCACGTCCTCCCCGGCGAGATTCGCGTCCTTCGACGCCACCGTGTCGCTACCGTCGGCCCGGTAAACTCGAACCACTTCGCGGATCGGGTCCACCACCCACACCAGACGGGTCCCCGCGGTCAACCAGTCGCCCACTCTAGCGAGCACCTCGCCGGGCCGGTCGGCGGGCGACAGCACCTCGACCACGAGATCCGGCGCCAGCTCGGCGTATCCCTGGGGAGCGGGATCCGGGAGGCGGTCGCTGCGAATGAACGCGAGGTCGGGGGCTCGGACGGTGTCGGGATCAGCGGTCAGCTTGAAGCCCGTCTCCGCGGCCAGAACGCGGCCCAGATCATGGGCCTCGACGTGCTTCCCGATCGCAAGCGTGAGCGCCACAGTCAGCTCGCCGTGCCGATAGCTCGCGGGCTCGCGAACCCTCAACACACCTCGCACCAGCTCGGTGCGCTTCGTCGACAAGTTGAGCCGAAGCAGCTCAGCAGCCGTGAGCGCGTGGGGATAGCTCATCTCGGGTTCCAGCACTTTCCAACAATAATGCAACGGCAGGCCGGGACATCACCAAGAAAACGCGACGCAGGTCTTTGAGAACCTGCGATAGTTGCCGGAAATCCGCCGGCGTGACTCAGCAGTCGGCGGTGAAAGCAGGATCGCCGACTGGCGGGCCGCTCTTCCGACGGTACATTCGGAACGCACCTACCATGAGCCCTTCCCCGTCGTCCCTGGACCCCGAACAGTGGGCCCTGGCCGTCTCTCTGTTCGAGCAGATCGCCGAGGCCGGTCCAGCTGCACAGGAGGCGGTTCGGTCCCGACTGGCTGACGCGCCCGAACCGGTCCGGGAGCTGGTTCGGCAGATGCTGGACAGTGACCGGGCCTCCCACACCCTGCTCGATGGCGGGGTGGACCGGCTGAGCCACCTGACCACAGCTGCCGGTGAGCCGGCGTCCCGGGCCGGCCATCGCCTGGGTCCGTACCGGATCATCCGCGAACTGGGCCGCGGCGGCATGGGTGTCGTATATGTGGCCGAGCGCGAGGCCGCGGATTTCAAGCAGACGGTGGCGCTCAAATGCCTTCCCCTGGGGGCGGCGGGCACGGCGCAGGTCCAGCGGTTCGTCCGCGAGCGGCGCATCCTGGCGGGCCTGGTCCATCCCCATATCGCCCAACTCTACGACGGCGGCATCACCGAGTCGGGTGAGCCGTACTTCGTGATGGAATACGTCGAGGGGATCCGGGTCGATCGGTATGCCGACCGGGAGCAGCTCGATCTGGAGCAGCGGCTGCGCCTTTTCCTGACCGTGTGCCAGGCGGTGCAATTCGCTCACCAGCACCTGGTGGTGCACCGCGATCTCAAGCCGGCCAACGTGCTGGTCACCACCGATGGACACGTCAAGCTGCTCGACTTTGGTATCGCCAAGCTGCTGGAAGCCGAGGGAAGCGACACGTCTGCCACCGCGCCGGCGTTGACGCCCGAATACGCCAGTCCGGAGCAGCTGCGGGGTGAACCGGTCACGGTGGCAACCGACGTCTTCTCGTTAGGCCTGATCCTGTTCGAGCTGCTGACCGGTCGGCGCGCCTTTATCCCCGCCCCGGGCCCGCTCGGTGTGGTTCACGCCATTCTGGAATGCGAGCCCGCCCGCGCCAGCGTGGCCGCCGGGGCGAATCACCGGCTGTCGCGTCGGCTCCGCGGCGACCTGGACACGATTCTGGAGAAAGCGCTCCGGAAGGACCCGGCTCACCGGTACCTGGCCGTGCAGGCGCTGCACGACGACATCCGCCGGCACCTGGACGGCCGGCCGGTGCTGGCGCGCCGCGCCGGTCGACTGTCCCGCCTGGCCGGCTTCACCCGGCGGCACCGGCTGGCCGTGACCGCCGGGGTGGCCGTGACCCTCGCCCTGATCGGCGGACTGGGTGTCGCACTCTGGCAAGGGAGCGTCGCGGCCCGGGAGCGGGACGCGGCCCGGATCGAGACCGCCAAGTCGCGCGCCACGACCCAGTTCCTGCAACAGTTGCTGGGCGATGCCTACCCCAGCGTGGCACGAGGCCAGCAGTTCTCGATGACCGATCTGCTCCACCGAGCGGTCGACCGAATCGACTCACTGGGGAACCAGCCCGACCTCCAGGCCCAGTTGCTCAGAACCCTGGGCGACGTCTATCGGGAACAGGGCCGCTTCGACGAGGCGCTGGCTCTGCTGGAACGCGCCGTGGTGCTCTATCAGGCCGCCGGCCAGTCCCGAAGCCGCGAGGCCGGCAGCGTCCTGAGTGCGTTAGGCCAGCTGCATTACGAGAAAAAGGATTTCCAGGCCGCCTTCCGGACCCATCGGGAGGAGCTGGCCCTCGTCCAGGCGTTGCTGGCGCCGGATGATTCGCTGGTGCTGTACGCGATGAACAACCTGGCCGCGGCTGCGAGCGCGCTGGGGCAACACGACACCGCGCTCCAGATGCACCAGGAGGTGCTGTCGCGCCGGCGTCGCTTCTTCGCCGATACCAGCCAGCTGGTCCACGTCTCGCACAACAACCTGGGAGACCTCCATTCCCAGATGGGGAACCTGGCCGAGGCCGAGCGCGAGTTCTCCGAAGCGCTGACGCTCCGTCGCGCCGCCCTTCCCCCGGATCATCCCTCGATTGCACTCACCCTCAACAACCTCGGGACCACCCTGGTGGACCTGGGCCGGTTCGAGGAAGCCGAACGGCTGCACCGGGAATCGCTGGCGATCTGGCAGCGGGTGTACGGCCCGGAGCATCACCGGGTCGGGTTGGGTGCCTACAACCTGGCGAAAGTGCTGGAGCGGACCGGCCGCCTGGCAGGGGCCGAGTCGCTCTATCGAGTGAGTCTCGCCATCGATAAGAAGAGTTACGGCGCGCGGCACCTCGACGTGGGGCTGGATCTTCGGAACGTGGGCCTGGTCCAGAGCCGCATGGGCAACTGCCCCGTCGCGGTGCGGACCTTGAAGGAGGCCGATGCCATCTTCGCGCATAACGGTGTGGCGCCGGGTCACCGGCGCCGGATTACCACTCGGGGAGCCGCGGGCTCCTGCCTGGTTCTGATGGGCCGCTACCCTGAAGCCGAACGGACCTTGCTGGAGGTGTATCGCGCCGCTCACCTGCCCGATGCGACGGTCGACTCGGCCACGGCGCGGGAAGCCCGGGAACGGGTGGTGGACCTGTACCTGGCATGGGGTCGTCCCGGCCAGGCTGATCGGTATCGGGCCGAACCGGGATCGCAGTGACAGACCCACCAGCAGAAGCCGACGACCGGTTGTTGCGGGCCGCGCGCGAAGGTGACAAGACCGCCCTCGACGCGCTGTTTGCCCTGGCCTACGAGGAGCTGCGCCGGCTGGCGCGCCGGGTCCGGCGCCGCGACGGTGACACCCTCACTACCACCGCGCTGGTCCATGAGGCCTACCTCAAGCTCGCGCCCGCCGGACGGCTCCCCGCCAACGACCGGGCTCACTTCCGCTTCCTGATCGGCCGGGCCATGCGGCAGGTGCTGGTCGACTCGGCCCGCCGGCGCCTGAGTCAGAAGCGGGGCGGCTCCGACATCTGCGTCACCCTCGACGACGACGCCCACACCGAACCCCTCAGCCCGGCCAGGCTCATCGACGTCAACGGCGCGCTGGAGCAGCTGGAACGGCTCGACCCTCGCCGCGCGGCGGTAGTCGAGTGCCGCTTCTTCGCCGGCCTCGATGTCGAGGAAACCGCGACCGCCCTCCAGCTCTCCACCGCCACGGTCAAACGCGACTGGCGGGTGGCTCGGGCCTGGCTGGCCCGGGCCGTGGAGTAAGCTCGACACCGCTCCGATTATCCATCCGCCAGAACCGACATCGCCCGCCGGCTGGTTCCGCCGCTGTAGCTTGCCGTGATGACGGCGCAGCCATATCCCGTGGGCCTGATAGCGAAGCTCGCCGTGGTGGCGCCGGCCGGCACCGTGACCGACCTCGGGACCGACGCCACGGCTGGGTTGCTGCTCGAAAGCGACACCAGGTCGCCGCCCAGTGAGGTGGTACTCCCGCGCGGCCGCGTGATCGACACCGTCCCGGTGAAGGTTGCCGGCAGCTGAGCGGCGACCTTGTCGGTGGTGAGCCGGACCGAGCCCGACACGGAATGGACCCAGAGGTCCGTGAAGCGGGTGACGTTGCCACTGGTCACGAACACCTTGGCGCAGCCGGCCGACAGCGTGCTCACGGTGAAGTTGACGCTGGTGGCGCCCGCCAGCATCCTGACGCTGCTGGGGACAGTTGCCACCGTTGTCGGCTTGCTGCTGAGGGTAACCCGGGTCCCGATGCCTACCGGTGCGTCGAATCTCACGGAGCCAGTGGCGCTCTGTCCCACGTTGAGGCTGCCGGGTGTCACGCTGACTGACGTCAGCGTGAGCGGCAGAACCGACATTCCGAGCAAGGTGCCGGGCACCAGCACCAGCGCGATGACCTTCATAGTGAGCTCCTGAATAAGGTGAATGATTGCGGACGGTTGCTGGTCAGTAGGCGCAAACGAACGCCCCGATGGTCCCCGAGGTCGGTGTCGCTTGATAGGCGGTCACGGTGAACGCGCGACTGGTGGCCCAAGGGCCGAAATAGCGTTCCTCGGTGGTCGCCGTGAGCACCGACTGGTAGGGGCGGACTGTCCAGGACGTCGTTCCGGCTGGTATCGCGGGCCCTCGCCAGCTCGGGGTCCAGGAATTCGTCAGCGCAGTCCCGTTGCGGGTGCGGCCGTCCGCGAGCCTGAGCTGGATCTGATATCCGGTCGCACCGGTCACAGCGGTCCAGCGGAAGGTGTGCTCCAGACTCTGGCAGCCGTTCTGGGCCAGCGGCGAGCCGGTCGCCGTCGTCACCGGTGCCGACAGAGCGAACCGGTTCTGCTCGATATCGACCACCGTCCGGGCGGCAGTGCATCCCGTGACCGTGACGCTCCGGGTCGTCGTCCCCAGATACTGTGCGTTCCGGTTCTGGATCTCCTTGAGCGGTGCGCTGGCCTGGTGCAGGTGAAAGGCACCCACCAGGTACTTGCCACAGTTCTGGAATCGAAGCTGGGTGCGATAGGTCGTTGCGGTGAACGTGCGGGTGCCGGACACCTCTCCGAAGGAAAGCGGGGTCGCGATGCCGAACGCCGCCTCACGAATATCGGAGCCTCGGAATTCGACCCATGCGGGCTGACTGACCGTTACGGAGGTGGGAAACGTGATCTGGCTGACCGTTCCGCGAGGAATGATGCGAACCTGGAAGTCGCCCTGGCCGATGGGATACTTGAGCCGCGCGGCTCGGGTGGCGGGCGCGCTGACAAACCCGGCCGGAATCACCATGGTGACGTCGAGCTCGCCCGGTCGCCGGGCGTTGATGGTCCCGGGGAGTCCGGCCACCACCACCGACATGGTCAGCTCGACGCCCGGGCCGAGGAAGCGGAGTTGGTTGGTGCCGGTGAAGATGGGAATGTTCGAGCTCGCCGAGTAGCCATGCCCGGTCGGGTCATTGCAGTGACAGGTATTGATCTTCCCAATCGTCTGGGCCGGTGCGGCAGCCAGCGGCAGCAACAGGCCCAGGCCGGCGAAGCCGACGACACGTCTCAGGCACCAATGCATGGGTTCCTCCTAGTGGAGCTGATCGGGTGGGGCCGACGTTAGGCGCCCGCGGCGCCAGGGGGTAGCCGCCAGGCCGCGGCCCCCGGGCCCCAGGGCGGCGACCCGCCAGCGGAATTCCGGTTGGCCCAGCCGCTCCGCCAGCCACGACGGGGCGCGATAGGTTCTCATATCGGCGTCGAGCAACGCCTCCAGCACCGGGTGGCCCGCGTCATTGGTGATCTCCACCCGGTAGAGCAATGCGCCCGCGGCGCCGGTCCAGCCGAACACCAGCTCCGCCTCAGGCACCAGCTCGGCCCGGTCGGCCGGCATGAGCAAGCCAAAGCCGTCCGCCCCCACCCCGATGCCGGTGGCGCTCCCCACGTAGTAGCGGAGCGGCGGAATGGCGAACCCGGCGACACCGCCGCTCGGCACGACACCCGATCCGGCGCCGGCGGTACCGAGATTCGAATCCCCCTCCTTGTCCTCGGTGGCCTCTATCCGAAGCAGCACCAGATGAAGCCCCTGGAGATGGGTCGGGAGCTTGGCGGGATCGGGCCCCTGTAGCCGGAACTCCCCGGTCGGTGGGAGAAACAGGTTGAAGCGCTCCAGTTCGGTGAACCGCCGCTGGGTTCCCCGCAACTCGGCCGGCAGCGTGGCTTCGGTGAGCAGATCCTCGCCGGTGGGCGGCTCCTCGCCCGGAAGCACGATCTCCCACCGGCCGCGCAGCCGGCCGGTGCCGTGGTAGACAATCCGGGCGGAAAGACGGGGCGCCTGGCCGCCGGTGCGGACGGAGAGCACCGGATCGTCGGTCTCGAATGCCAGGCGCACGTCCAGGAGGGCGAACGGCGTGCGGGCACCGCCACCGGTCATGCGGCAGGTGACGAACACGTATTCGTCGGGCCGGTTCCCCAGCGGGTCAATGAAGCGCCTGACGTAGAAGAAGCTCGAGGTCGCGCCGGCCTGGGCGGCCTGAAAGGCGCGCCGCGCCACCGACGGTGGAATGGACATGATGTCCGTGAAGCCGTCCTGTCCGCTGGAACGGGATTGGTCGTATCGAGCCGGCAGCCGGCCGAAGACGGTGGCGGGGTCACAGCGCAGTCCCACCCCCGGCAGTGCTGGAATCAGCTCGCCGCACCACTCCGCCTCGGTCGCAACCATGCCTTGCAGGTTTCCAAAGGTGATGAAGACGGTGCTGGCGCCCTGGGCGTTGACGTTCACGCCGTTCGGATCGCGCCGGATCTGCCCGCTACCCGACGACGACAGACCGAGCAGCCCCACCGGGAACAGGAGCAGGCCACGCAGGATCGGATTCATGGAGTGACCGGAGAGAGGCCGAGGTTGAAGCCGGAGCTGATCGACCAGCGCTCGGTCGACTGATCCAGTCCGACCGCCTGATCCAGCACTCGACCGGTGGTTCGTGAGAACCGGAAGTAGTACCGGCTGCCGAATCGCCGCAGACCCGGAACGGTGGACGACCACTGGGTATCGAGGATCGTATCGAGCCGGCGACGCAGACCGGCGTCGTCCTCGGCCCGGGTATGCGAGAGCGAGAACGCCAGAGTCGATTGGCTCCCGGGAGTGACACTGGCGCGCCCACCGAAGCGTCGGGTCCGGTCGATCGCACTGGTTTCGCGGTTCTCGGCCCGCTCCAGGTCGAGCGAGAGGTCGACGGACACCGAGCGGAGCGGCGTCAGTCCCACGGTGGCGCCATGAATCAGATTGGCAAAGTCCGATGCCTCGCGACCCGGCTGGCGATTGTCCTGCAGCGAATGCGCCAGCCGGTAGCCGAACGTGAGGTGCCGCAGATTCCAGGTGCTGGTGAACGTCTGGTTCCGGCTCACCTGGTCCGGCACGTGCGACTCCGAGAACCCTCCGTTTTCGGGCACCCCCTCGCCCAGCTGCTGGGTCCGGTCGAACCCATACGACAGGAGGGGAAGCCAGGTCCGCGTGGTTCCCAGCAGCGACGCCAGCGGCAGCTCTGCCGCCAGCAGGTTGCGCCGGGTCCGGCTGGTCAGCACCGACGCCAGGTGCGACAGGTTGTCGGTCGAACGGGCGTGACTGGCTTGCAGGGCCAGGCCGGCGATGGTCGCGCGCGCCTCCCATTGATTGGTTTCCTGATCCGCCCGGGCGAACGCACCCAGGCTGCGATAGAGCGGATCGACCCGCTCGCGGCGGAACCCGAGCGCCAGGCTGGCGCTCCGCTCCGGACCGAGCCGGACTGCACGGAGGACGTCCACCGCGGCGTCCACGTAGTGGGCGTTCCGGGTGACTTCCTCCACCGGAACCAGTGTGCCGCCCCGGGCCAGGCTCGAATCGTCGGGATTGTCGAAGCTGCTGCGGGCGAAACCGGTTTCGAGCCGGATCCGCTGGGTCGGATCCGACGCCGTCACTCGCAACCCAACCCCGCGGCTCGACTCGGCGTCGTTGACCACGCCCTGGTTATATCCGGCCTGAGGCCGCACCGAGCCGCTCAAGCCGGAGAGTTCGAGGCGCAACCCTCCCGGCCGTGTCAAGGCCTCGAGCGCGAGTGTTCCACTCAGCAGCCGATGATCGGAGTCGTTCAGTCCCACCGGGTTGGTCCAGCCGACGATGCTGGATCCGTTGACCAGTCCGGCGGCGAGCTCCACCCGGGATCCGGGTGTCAACCTGACCGCCGCGCCCCGGCTGGTGAAACCGCTGATCAGGTGCCGCTGATTCCCGAGCGAGACATGCCCGATCGCCACCTCGGCCGGGCCGCTGCCGAGTCGGACCAGGTAACTGGACAGGTCCACCTGAGGCGCCGCGTCCGCCCGCTCCGCGAACCGGAGCGCACCCGCCTGATGACTCACTCCGATGACACTCGCCTGGGTGGTCCACCGGCTCGGGCCGCGGCCCGCGTCGGTTTCGAGCGCCAGTTGTCCGGTGAAGTCCTGCCAGGTGGTTCGAGGCGGAGCGGGCTCGGCGGGAGCCTGGCTCTGAGCCAGCTGACCTTCGAGGCCCAGATCCAAACGCGGCATCGCGCGCCACCGGTCCAGACCGGCTGCGTTGCGAACCCGAAGGGGAAACCGCCCCAACTCCTCCCACCGTCCATCGGCCCGGACCAGGTACACCGTCATCTCCCGCTCGCCCGGGCTGAGCGGGACTACCGTCGGGGTATACCGAAGTCCCCCGGGAGTGGACCGGAAGAGGTCGGTGAGATCGGTCGCCCCGAGCAACACCGCCAGCCGGGCAGCGGGGTCGATGGCACCGCTCAGGCGAAGGTCGATCGCCTGGTGGCGCGAGATGAAGCCCGCGGCCGGCAGGTTGGATTCGACCGTCACGCCGGACACCAGACCGGTGGCTGTCTGCGCCGAGACGTCCTGGCCGGCCCAGGCCAGAGCCGCGATCAGGCAGCAGCGGAGCAGATCCGATGATGGCAGCGGTGCCGGCATGCATTCCTCGTCGGGAGATCTGAAACGGTGTCAGAGAGAAATGCGGATTTGGGGCGATGGAGGGATCATCAGCGTCAGCTCCGCCGACCCTCGCGGGCCCTGACTACCCTCCGCAGACCCTGCCTTTGAGCTCCCAGGTCGCGACCGGTGGCACCGGCACGCCCGGCGGAGGGAACTGGATGGTGCCGTGGACCTGGAGCGGCGGCACCTCACGCGGGGTCGCAAATCGTCCGAAACCGGCGGCGATCCGCATGGTGGAGTTGAGCCGGAAGAGACCGAACGGGTTGATCGGTTCAAGCACCGCGTGGTCATCGGTGGCGAAACAGTCTTCCCCCGCAGCGCACGCGCCGTCACCCGCGAGGGAGAGCTCCACCACATGAGAGGTATTGGCGATGAGCACGCCATCGTCCGTCGCCTTGGGTGGAGCGAGGATATAGGTAGTCACGGTGACTGGACCGGCAGCGGACCCATCGAGCAGGAGCAGCACGCTCCCGGGTGTGCTCTGGAAGGTGAACTCGTTGACTCCCAAGGTCTGCCCCTCCGCTTCGGCCGCCTGGCAGCTCTGCCCGATTGCGAGCAGCGCCGGCGAGTGGGACAGCGGGCTCCCCGATTCCTGGCAGGCCGCCAGGGCCAGGGCTATGGATGCGAGAATCGCGAACGGGCGTGGGCTGACCATGGAGCCTCCGGCGTGGGGTCGACGTGGAAGAGTGTTTACCTCTCTCTCTGCGCAAAACGCCGTCGGCCGGGCTCAGAAGTCCCCTGGTTGTCTCGGGACTGCGGTTGCTAGCGGATGACGGTGATCGGCACGCCGGCTTTGACCTTGCTCCAGGCTCGGTCGGCCGTGAGCACCTCCGCCCCACGCTGATGGGCCAGAGCCAGACAGAAACAGTCGGCCAGGGCGAGGCCGGCTGCGCGGGTTGAGGCATGCAGGGCTGCCTTGTGAGTGCGAGCGGGTCACTGCGGGCAGGCAGGCTACGAGGACGTGCGGGTATCTAACGATCAGGACACGAAATCGAGCAGGTAGGCGAGATCCCCGGGATCGTTGAATCGGTCCGTCGCCGCGGCGGCCCACTCCGCCAAGGCGTGCGCGATGCGTTCGGGCTGATCCCGTGGCAACGAGCGGGAAAGAATCAGCACGCCGTAGTGCGGCCGCCCGCCCCGGAAGAACTCTCTGGTCCAGTGGATGAAGTCATTCCGGTTGAAGGTCACGAGCACTCGTTGGTCCTCGCCGGCCTGCCGGAGTTGGTCGTAATCGGAGAGGCCAGTGCGGCCGGCTTCCTGCGCCGCCACCACATCGAGACCAAGACCGCGGGCGATCACCGCCACCCGCGGGCCCACGTCCTCGTCCAGGTAGAAACGGAGGGGGAGCCCCATTCGTCATGGGCCACGAACCGCAAAGGGGAGCTCCCGTGCGACCCGTTCAGGGCTCCACTCCGTCTCATGCGCGATCCGCTCCTCGATTTCCTTGGGATACAGCCGGTAGAAGCCGAGCGCCGCACGAAGTTGGGACTCAGGCAGCCAGTCGTAGACGGCGCGCAGGCGCTCGAAGTCCTTCGCCACCGATTGCCAGGCCGCGACGATCTCCCAGACATCGATGCCGGTACCGCCAATGACGGCCCGACGCCCGGAGGGACTGTCCACGAACACGATCCCCGGCGCCCGCCGCATCTGGAGGGCTTCGGTGATGAGCTGGATGACCCCGGCCGACCATTCCTTGATGCCGGAGCGCTTGAGCTCTCGCCGGATTTCGCGATCCAGCTCCTGGGGTACTCGAAGACTCTTGGTGACTGACACTGTATGCCTCTGTCTTACACTGTCATACAATGTCGCTGGACGCCGCGGCGACTGCAAG
>DASWKS010000530.1:0-5602 GCA_036396495.1 Gemmatimonadales bacterium | reverse complement strand
CGTGATTGCTGAGCGCGTGATCGCCCGAGGAACCCCTGGGCAACCAGCGTACCACGCCACTGAGATTACCAGTAACCCATTGTCTTCAAGCCGGTTACTGAAAAACGCGGCCTAGCACTGCCGGTTTTCAATACGGGGTCGAGTGCTGGGTTTTGCAAGGTTTCGGCCCGCTCAGGGGGCCCGAGCCCCCACCTGCGGCTGGCCGGCGTAGGCCGCGAGCAGCCGAGTCCTCACGTCCTTGGGTCCCCGCTGGGCCAGGCGACTGAGGCTGTCGATGGCCCCCTGTGCCAGGTCCTGCCTCCCCGCTGCCAGAAATGAAATCACCGCCCCTTCCCGCAACAAATCCGGCTCGATCCAGAGTCGCCCGTCCGCCGCTTCGGCGAGGAGCAGTTGGGCCGGCTCGGCGGCCCGGGCGAATTCCCGCCGCGCCAGTCGCTCCCGGAAATCCACCGCTGCCCTGACCGCCGAGGGAGCATTCTGCCGGTCGAGCCAGGCCCTGATCGGATCGATGAAGGACGGGTCCACCCAGCCGCGGGTCCCCCCGTGCCAGGCGCTGAACGCGGCGGAGAACTCTCGGGTCCAGACGGCCCAGCTCGAGGAAAGCCGGCCGGCTCTGACCCCTTCGAGCCAGCGCCGGATGCCCTCATGGGCATCGCCATGAATGGATTCCTCGGTCCAGGAGCTGTCGGCGGGATCCACCCGGCGACGGTTCAGGCGCAGCTGGTTGGAGCCGAGCAGGGCCGCGATGCGGGGGACGGTCCCGAGCCCGGAAACCGAGACGGTGTCGGGAACCAGCCGCCGGTTGCCGGCCGGGCCCGCGAAGTCGTATATGCCGTGGAACAGCCCGTTGATGGCGCCGGCGGAGCGCTTCAGGAACCGGGCCCGTTCCGCGCCCAGATCGAGCACGGGGTAGAAGTCGGAGTTAACCTCGCGGGTGTCATCCAGCAGCGGCGCCAGGGCCACTTTGCTGGTGAGCAGCAGGGCGTCGAGGTGGCTGCGCTCAATGGGGTGGAAGTGGCAGACGTCCCGCCGCACTTCCGGCAGCTCGAAGATCTTCCACTCCGGGTCGGGGACCAGACCTTGGGCCACCGCCACGATCAGCAGGTCCGAGCCGTTCACCGCGAACACCCGGTAATCGGAGAAGTTCTGGTGGATCGCGCCCAGGACCGTGAGTACCAGGTCATCGCTGATCTCGTAGGTATGCAGCCATTGACCCAGCACGCCGCCGGGCGCGAGGTACCGCTTGACCCGCTGGTAGAACTCGCTGGTGAACAGCCCGCTCACTCCGCTCACCCAGGGATTCGACGGCTCCGCCATGATGAGGTCGAAGCGACGGCCGGCCCCGGCGAAGTATGCCTTCGCGTCGGCATACACCCGGGTGGAGCGGGGGTCGTCGAACACGCGCCGGTTGGCAGGGTAGAACGCGCGCGATCCCTCGACCATCGCCGGTTCGATCTCGAGCGTCACCAGGGACTCGATCTCGGGGCTGGCCAGCAGCGAGTGGGATGACATGCCGGTCCCCTGCCCGATGACCGCGATCGAACGCGCACCCGGCCGGTGGGCCAGGGTTACCAGGGGGAGCAGTAACTGGGTGGGGTCGTCGCCACCCATGGTCTTGAGCGTGTCCGACGCGCGGCAGGCGTTGAACCAGACCGGGTCGAGCGAGCCGTCGGGCTTGCCGTTGGTGGAAATCCCGATCCGTCCCTGGGTCGGCTTCGACACGGTTACCGTCGCGGTGCGGCCGTCCCGGTAGTACATCAGCTGGTAGGTGGCGGCCTTTCCGGTCCGAAAGACACCGCTGGTGATGAAGGCGCGGTCGAGCCGGACGACCAGCGCCGCCAGGAGACTCACGGCCGCGATTCCTCCGCTCAGCGCGGTCGCCTGCATCAGGGGGGCGCGGCGCTGGAGCAGTACTACGAGCACGGCGAAGCCGACCATCATGTCGAGCACACCGCCCAGCACCAGCCCGCCTTTCAACCCGAGCCAGGGAATCAGCAGCAGAGTCGCCGCCGCCGCGCCCAGGATGGAGCCCAGAGTGTTCCAGCTGTAGACGGCCCCGATCGAGGCCTCGCCCGCCCCGGAGACGTAGAGGGTGCGGGTGATGAGCGGCAGCGTCATCCCGGCGCAGAACGTGGCCGGCAGCATGATCGCGACACACAGGCCGTAGCGCGCCAGGTTGAACAGCACGTACCCCTGATCGGTGCGGCCGACCGCGGCCATCAGACCCACCATCCAGGCGAAGGACTCGCGATAAAACACGAGACTCAGCACCGCCAGGGCCCCCATCATCACCTGAATCGCCGCCAGGGTCGCGAGCGGCCGGCGGATGGTTTCCAGCCGCCGCCGGATCCAGAAGGCTCCCAACGACAGGCCCAGAATGAACGCCGAGAGCATCAGCTCGAACGAGTGGGTGGCACTGCCCAGCACCAGCGAAAGCAGCCGGATCCACACCACTTCATAGATGAAGGAAGCCAGCGCCGTCACACACGCCGCCAGCAGCAACAGCCGGCTCAGGACGGGGAGCGGCAGGAGGCTCGCGTCGGAGGTGGAATCCGAGCCGGTGGCGTGCCCCGACGGGGCCAGAGCCGGCTCGGAAGGCGGGCGGAGCTTGGCGATGAACAGAGCCGTCAGGCCCACCAGCAGGTTCAGGATTGACGCGGCGATCAGCGTGCCGGGCAGCCCTGCGAGCTGTACCAGGTAGAAGCCCGCGATCAGCACGCCGGCCGCGGCCCCCAGGCTATTCGCGAAATAGAGGAACGAAAGCGCGGCGCCGGGGCGATCGGGCGCGCGCCGGATGACCCCCGCGCTCATGAGGGGGAAGGTGGCGCCCAGCAGTATCGATTGCGGCAGAATCAGCAGCCCCGCCATGGTCCACTTGGCGAACGCGATCGCGGAACCGCCTCCCAGGGCCGGGAACAACGCGTCATAGGCCCAGTTGGTGGCCGGGAGATAGATCAGGTCGTGAAAGACCAGCCCTACCAGGCCCACGGCCAGCTCGATCATGGCGTAGCCGTAGAGGGGATCGCGCAGTCTCGCGCTGCGGCGGCTGACCAGCCCCGCGCCCAGCGCCATTCCCCCCAGGAAGATCACCAGCACGATGACCTGGGCATACGCGCCGTGACCCACAAAGAGGCTCAGGTACCGGCTCCACACGGACTCGTAAAACAGGCCGGCCGCGCCGGAGAGCACGAAGAGCAGGTAGAGGAGGGGGATCACACGGTCCTCGGCTGTCAGGTGTCAGCCATCAGTTGTGATTCGCGAGAAACGCACTCCCCGCCGCCCGCTTGGACCCGGGGAGAGTCTCTGGGGGGCAAATTCTGCGCCGGGCGGTCAGACCTCTTTCACCACCGTCTCCTCGTACCGGCTCAGCTTGCGATACAGGGTGGAGGGATCGATGCCCAGCACTTCGGCCGCGCGGGTCTTGTTGCCGCCCTCGGCCTGCAAGACCCACATGATGTAGGCCCGTTCGATGACGTCGAGCGCGGGATTGGCCTGGACCCGATCCGCCACCAGCGGCTCCTTCTTGCGGCGGGTGATTCGCTCCGGCAGCGCGCCCGGCTCGATGTTGCTGCCCCGGGTCAGCACCACGGCGTGCTCCAGCGCGTTCTGCAGCTCGCGCACGTTGCCGGGCCAGTCGTAGACCATCACGGCGTCCATGGCCTCGGAGGAGAGCGCTTTGATTTCCAACCCGCGCTCGGTAGCCAGGTCCTGGAGAAAGGCATCGAGCAGCAGCAGCAGATCGTCCTTGCGGTCGCGCAGGGGCGGCAATTCCAGGGCGATGACATTGAGGCGATAGAACAGGTCGGGGCGGAAGTTGCCCCGCCGCACTTCTTCCTCCAGATCCCGGTTGGTGGCGGCGATGATGCGCACGTCGACCGGGATCGCCTCGGTGGCGCCCACCGGAATGACCTCCCGTTCCTGCAGCACCCGGAGGAGCTTGATCTGCAGCGACGGGGGCATTTCGCCCACTTCGTCCAGGAAGAAGGTGCCGCTCCGCGCCGCCGCGAACAGGCCCTGCTTGTCCCGGACCGCGCCGGTGAAGGAGCCCTTCACATGACCGAAGAGCTCGCTCTCCAGCAGCGTCTCGGGCAGGGCACCGCAGTTGATCGAGAGGAACGGACCCTCGGCCCGGGGCGAAAGGTTATGGATGTAGCGGGCCACCACTTCCTTCCCGGTGCCGCTCTCGCCCTGGATCAGCACCGTGGAGGAGGCCGGTGCCACCACCTCGGCCAGCTTCAGCACGTCGGTAAAGCGGCGCGACTTCCCGATCGGCCGGTTGACGTGGGGCCGATCGCTCCGGCGCCGGATGTCCTGCTTGAGCTGCTTGTTCTCGACCCGGATGGAGCGGAACTCGCAGGCGCGCCGCAGGATCGCCAGCAGCTCGTCGTTGGAGAACGGCTTCTGGATGTAGTAGAACGCGCCTTCGTTCACCGCCTGCACCGCCGTCTGGAGCGACGCCTGCGCCGTCATGAGAATCACCGGCGTCTCGGGATCCTGCTCCCGCGCGGTCCGCAGAATATCGAGGCCGCTCACCTGCGGCATGCGGACGTCGGTGAGCACGATGCTGTGATTGCCGGAGCGGATCTGTTCCATCCCGGCCTTGCCGCCCTGCGCGGTGGTGACCTCGTACCCTTCCTTCCGAAGCAGGATGCGGAGGGTATCGAGAATGCTCGACTCGTCGTCGACCACGAGCACCGACGGCTGCTGATTCATGCGGCGTCCTCTCTATACGGACGACTGGGAAGATATACGGTGAAGGTCGCGCCCTGACCCGGCTGGGAGTCGACCAGCACCAGGCCGCGGTGGGCATCGACCGCCCGCTGGACGATCGCCAGCCCCAGACCGCTGCCGCCGGGCCGGCGCGACACGAACGGCTGGAACAGCCGCTCCAGCAGATCGGGCTCGATCCCGGGACCATTATCGGCGACGACCAGACGGACCGGCTCCTCCATCCCGCCACCGGGCGGGAGACCCTGGGTGTCGGCCCGGCCCACGGTGACGACGACCCGCCCCGTCCCCTTGCAGGCCTGGACCGCGTTGAGCACCAGGTTGCTCACCACCCGGTGCACCAGATCCTCGTCCGCCTCGATCAAGGTGGCTTCGCCTTCGACCTCCAGCGAAAGCTGGTCGCCGCATTCAGGCCGCTTGCGAATCAGCCGCGCCGTCTCCAGCGCGACGGCGTGCAGGTTGACGATAGAGAAGTTGACCGCACGCACCCGGGTGAAATCGAGGAATTCACCCAGCAGCCGGTTCAACCGGTCGCTTTCCTTGACGATCAGCCGGCCCAGCGTCCGCTCGTCGTCGTCGGACTGGGCCGACAGCGCGAGTTGTTCCACCGAGCTCCGGATGGAGGCGAGCGGGTTGCGGATCTCGTGGGCCAGCGACGCGCTCAGCGCGGCAACCGCTTCCAGCCGCTCGGCGCGCAGGTGCAGCTCCTGGAGCTGCTTGAGCTCCGAGAGGTCGGTGAACAGCGCCGTCACCGCCGGCAGCCCGTCGAAGGTTTGCTCGAACGTGGTGGTGGAAAGGCCGATCGGGAACGGCGGCCCCTTCGCGCCGGTGACCATGCCTTCGCCCCGGGCCACCCGGTGCCCCCGCTCGAGGC
>DASWKS010000529.1:0-2124 GCA_036396495.1 Gemmatimonadales bacterium | reverse complement strand
GCTGCGTGTGGCCCGGCGATGGCGGCGAGCCGTGCACCCAACCCGGCCTCTTTGGTCCCACCCAGGATCACCAGGTCGACCCGCTGCTCCGCCAACCGGGCGACCAGGGTGATCCAGTGGTGCTCCGGCCATTCCTTGGTGGCGTGAGCCGCGCCCGGAACCAGGGCTACCAGCGTCCGCTCGTTTCCCAGCCGGTTCTCCCGGAGAAACTCGTCCGCCCGCGCGCTGGACTCCATCGACACGAAGACCTCCGGCGGGCCGCCGTCGGACGTGACGTCGAGCTCCTGCGCCGCATCGAAGTACCGCTCGGCCACCGGCCGCCGGTCGCGGTAAATGTCCCGCTTGGTTCGAATCAGAACCGCTCGCTCCAGCCGACGCTTGGGATAGCCGGTCCAGGGTCCGCCCACCAGGCGGCGCAGGATCATCGAGCGGAGGCTCCCGTGCAGGTCCAGCCGGTGGGTCCAGCGGGTTTCCCGAAGCTCCCGCGCCAGTTCGCGCAGGGGTGTCCGCTGGTCCCAGCCGATCACCCGCGCGATCCGCGGACTGTGCGCGAACAGCGGCACATACTCGTGCCGCGTCACCAGGGTCACCCGGGCCCCGGGATGACGGGCCTTGATGGCGCGAAACAGCGGGGTGGTGAGAATGAGATCGCCCATGGAGGAAAAGCGAAGGGCGAGAATTTCAATGGGGGTGGGCACGATGAAATCTAAGGGGTGAACATGAATGCAGTCTGCATTCTGCACTCTGCATTAGCTTTGTCCTCGTGTCCACCGATCGTCGCCTGCTGGCGACTCTCCGGCCCTGGTCCGGCCTCTTTGCGCTGGGTCTGGCGACCGCGGTGCTGGCCTCGGTCTTCGACGGCCTGACCATCGTCGTCCTGATTCCCTTCCTGAAGCAGTTGTTCGGCACCGCCGGGGTGCTCGAACGGGCCCCGACCGCTCTGGAACAATGGACCGAGGGATTGCTGCAGCCCGTGCTGCTGGGCAAGACCGCGGCGGCGGCAGCGGCCACGCTCATGGTCATCCTGATCGGGGCCCTGCTGGTGAAGAATCTGATGGTCTACCTGACCGCCCAGACCAGTATCCGGATCCAGGAAGGCGTGGTGCGGGATCTCAGGCGCCGGTTGTTCGATCATCTGCTGGTGGTCGATCTGGGTTTCTTTCAGCAGACCCGGGTGGGTCAACTGCTCGCCGCGCTGATCGCCGATGCCGATCAGGTCAAGGTGGCGGTGACGGCGGCGCTGGCTTCCCTGATTCAGAACGCGGCGGTGGTGCTGGTGACCCTGGTGATCATGTGGGGGATCTCGAGCCGCCTGACGGTATTGAGCCTGGCCACCATGCCGCTGCTGCTGATCGGCGTGCAGCTGCTGGTGCGGCGGCTGCGGCGCCACGCCCGCAATCGCGCCGAGGAACGGGGCCAGATGACCAGCATCGCCGCCGAGCGTCTCGGCGCCATGAAGCTGATCCGGGCCTCCAGCACCGAAGCCAGCGAATCCCGGGACTTCTCGGTCCTGGTCGACCGCTATCGCAAACGGGTGATCCGGACCCAGCGGTACGCCACCCTCACCAGCCCGGTGACCGAGATCTTCGCCGGTCTGGTCCTGATTCTGGTGATCTGGGCCGCGACGGTTCCCGCCATCGTGGGTCAGCCGCTCGGACCCGAGGCCACCATCGTGTTTCTGCTGGGCGCCCTCAAAACCATGTCCCCGCTCAAGGCCCTGACCCAGTTCCCTACCCACTGGGCCACCGCCGCCGCCAGCGCCGACCGGGTGTTCCGCCTGCTGGACCTGCCGGCCGTGGAATCGGATCCGCCGGACGCCGCCCCGGCGCGCTTCACCCGCGACATCGCCTTCGACCGGGTGTCGTTCCGCTACCAGTCTGACGCCGATATGGTGCTGGATGACGTGACCTTCACGGTGCCGCGGGGCCAGGTGGTCGCGCTGGTGGGACCCTCCGGAGCCGGCAAGACCACCCTGGTGGAATTGCTGCCGCGGTTCTGGGAACCGACCTCCGGGGAAATCCGGCTCGACGGCGTGCCCCTCACCCGACTTTCCCGTCAGTCGGCTCGGGCCCTGATGGCGGTGGTGGGGCAGGACACGGTACTGCTCAACGACACGGTGGAGGC
>DASWKS010000528.1:0-5492 GCA_036396495.1 Gemmatimonadales bacterium | reverse complement strand
CTCGGTGGTGGGCGAGAAGATCGCCCGGCTGGCTCAGCGATCCGTGGACAAGCGAGCCCCCCTGCTCCTGGTTTGCACCTCGGGCGGGGCCCGGATGCAGGAGGGCGTTTTCTCCCTGATGCAGATGGCCAAGACCTCGGCTTTCATCGCCCAGCTCCGGCCGGCGGCGATTCCGTTCCTTACCCTGCTGACCGACCCCACCACCGGTGGCGTGTCCGCCTCGTTCGCCATGCAGGGCGATGTGGTCATGGCCGAGCCGGGCGCGGTGATCGGCTTCGCCGGGCAGCGGGTCATCAAACAGACGATCGGCCAGGACTTGCCGGAGGGATTTCAGACCGCCGAATTCCTCATGGAAAAGGGTCAAGTCGATCTGGTCGTCGCGCGCGCATCGCTGCGCGACACCACCACCCGTCTGCTGCGCCACATGCTGGGCCAGAAGGCGGGCCAGCCGGTGGAGGCCGCGGCGGCGGCAAGCGGCTGACCGACCGTTGCGATTCAGCGCGTAAGCGATTTAGCGGTTTGACGATTACGATTGCGGGCTCCTGGTTGCTACCTCAAGTGACGAGCACCGGGTACGCAATCGCGAAACCGTCAAATCGCTGAATCGCTAAATGGCTCTGTCCTACGCCGAAGCCCTCGCCTTCCTCTACCCGAGAACCCAGAACTACAAGTTCGGCCTGGAGCGTACCGAGCGATTGCTCGATGAGCTGGGCCGCCCTGATCGGCTCTTTCCCATCGTGCATGTCGGCGGGACCAACGGGAAGGGGAGTGTCTCGACCCTCATCGCCGAGACCTTGCGGGCGGCGGGCTGGCGCACCGGCCTCTACACCTCTCCCCATCTGGTTTCGTTTCGGGAGCGCTACCTGGTGGACCGCATTCCGATCGGCGGATCGGCCGTCGCGATGTGGGTGGAGCAGCTGCGGCCGCTGATCGAGCGGATCGATGCGACGTTCTTCGAGGTGGGCACGGCCCTGGCGTTCGCCGATTTCGCCGCGCGGGGAGCCGAGATCGCGGTGATCGAGGTGGGCCTCGGCGGGCGACTGGACAGCACCAATGTGGTTCGGCCGATCGCGAGCGTCGTGACCAAGATCGAGCTCGACCACCAGAAATACCTGGGCGAGACCCTGGAGGAGATCGCCACCGAGAAAGCCGGCATCGCCAAGCCGGGTGCCCCGTTCATCGTGGGGGAAACCCGGCCGGAGCTGATCGCGGTGTTGAGACGGGAAGGCGAGCGCGCCGTTCGCCGGCTCGACCCGGCGGCCTCGGTCGACTTACGGGTGGTGCCGCCGGGAGCCAGGTACGAGGGCGAGTTGCTGCTGGCCGGCGCCCATCAACGCCGGAATGCCGCGGTGGCCCAGGCCGCCCTGGAGGCCTTACCCTCACGCTGGAGACCGACGCCCGCTGCCATCGAGGCGGCGTTCGCCGCTGCGTTCATTCCGGGACGGCTGGATCGACGGGGCCGATGGCTGTTCGACGTGGCCCACAATCTCGATGGAGTCCGCGCCCTGGTGAAATCGCTGGGAGAAATGAACCTGGCACGGCCGATTACGGCGCTGGTTTCCATTCTAGGCGACAAGGCCTGGGCCGACATGCTGGTGGAGCTCGACAACGGGATCGATCGCGGGATCCTCACCATCGCTCCCTCGGCCGATACCAGGCGGTGGGATATCGAATGGTTGCGCCGTTGGCTCAAGGAGCCCCACCGGCCCCCCGCCCGAGCCCAGTGGCATCTCACGCCGGACTTCGGGGAGGCGCTGGCGGAGGCACAGCGTGGATCCGGGACCATCGTGGTCACGGGGAGTTTTCATACGGTGGGGGACGTGATGCGAACCCTGGGACTCTAACAGTCAGTACTGAGTGGGGGGAGTCCTCAGTACCCAGTACTCCGTACTGATATTAGATTCCCCCGATGCAACCCCAAGCCCTGCCTGGGTTTCGCGACTTTTATCCTGAAGAATTTGCGCTGCGCCGCCACATCTTCGAGTCTTGGCGCCGCGTCGCGGTCCGGTATGGGTTTGAAGAGTACGACGGTCCCCCGCTCGAACCGCTGGAGCTCTACACCGTCAAGAGCGGGGAAGAGATCGTGGCCCAGCTCTACCGCTTCACGGACAAGGGCGGTCGGGAGGTGGCCCTGCGGCCGGAGATGACGCCCACGCTGGCCCGGATGGTGGCGGCCCGCGCCAACGGTCTCAAGAAGCCGATCCGCTGGTTCTCCATTCCGCAACTGTTCCGTCATGAGCGGCAACAGCGAGGCAGGCTGCGCGAGCATTTCCAGCTCAACTGTGACTTGATCGGGGAGCCCGGGCCGCTGGCTGACGCCGAGATCATCGCTGTGGCGATCGACGCGATGCGCGAGCTGGGTCTCACCGAGCGGGATGTGCGGGTGCGGGTCTCCGACCGGCGCCTGCTGACCGTGCTGCTGGGTGAGGCCGGCCTGGAGGAATCGCAGCACCCGCTGGCGTATCAGCTGCTCGACAAGCTGGGCCGGGGTGAATTCGGTGGAGTGCGCCGGGCGCTGCTCGAATCGGGCACACCGGAGTCCGTCATCCACCGGCTCGAGGGCGTCAAGCAGATCCGGCAATGGGCCGATCTCGAGGCGAGCTTCCCGCTCGCCACCAGCGCCGGGGAACCGCTGCGAGCGGTGTTTCAGGCGATGGACCGGATGGGTCTGGTGGATTGGCTCGACCTCGATCTCACCATCGTACGCGGATTGGCGTACTACACCGGCACCGTGTTCGAGTTGTTCGATTCGGGGTACAGCCTGCGGGCCATCTGCGGGGGCGGGCGCTACGATTCCCTCCTCAAGACGCTGGGCGAGGTCGATCTCCCCGCGCTGGGATTCGGCATGGGCGACGTGGTGCTGGCGGAACTGCTCAAGGAGCGGAAGCTGGTGCCGTCGTTCGAGCAGCGGCTGGATGTCTTCCTCGCGGCCGTCACCGGTGAGGACCTCCCCTATCTGCTCACCTTGGCCCACCAACTGCGGGACCGCGGGCTCCGGGTCGAATACCCCCTGGCCGCGTCGGCCCTGGGCAAGCAGCTCAAACTGGCCGATGCCAGAAAAGCCCGTTTCGCGATCGTGGTCGGGCCGGATGACCGGGCTCGAAGCGAGGTAATGGTAAAGGAGTTGGAGACCGGGAGGCAGGAGGCCGTCCGGCAGAACCGATTGGCGGAGACTCTGGCGGAATGGCAGACAAAGCGCTGACCACGCGGGCCCAGGACTTCAGTGCCTGGTACAACGAGCTGATCCTGCGCGCCGAGCTGGCCGACTACAGCCCGGTGCGGGGCTGCATGGTCATCCGGCCCAACGGCTACGCCATCTGGGAAGAGATGCAGCGGGCGTTGGACGGCATGTTCAAGGATTCGGGGCATTCCAACGCGTATTTCCCGCTCTTCATCCCCCAGAGCTTTCTGGCCAAGGAGGCCGAGCACGTCGAGGGCTTCGCTCCCGAAACGGCGGTGGTGACCCGGGGGGGAGGCAAGGAGCTGGAGGAGCCGCTGGTGGTGAGGCCGACGTCGGAGACCATCATCTACGCCATGCTCTCCAAGTGGATCCAGAGCTACCGCGACTTGCCGGTGCTGCTGAACCAGTGGTGCAACGTGGTGCGCTGGGAGATGCGGACCCGGCTGTTTCTGCGTACCACCGAGTTCCTGTGGCAGGAGGGACATACCGCCCACGCCGCCGAGGCGGAGGCGGAAGCCGAGACCCTGATGATTCTGTCGACCTATCGGACCTTCATGGAGCAGTATATGGCCATGCCGGTTCTCACCGGGCGTAAGACCGATAGCGAGCGGTTCGCCGGCGCGATTCGCACCTACGCGCTGGAAGCGCTGATGCAGGACAACCGGGCGCTGCAGGCGGGCACCAGCCACAACCTGGGTCAGAACTTCGCCAAGGCATTCGACGTCACGTTCCAGACCGCGGAGGGCGGACTGGATCATGTCTGGAGCACCTCGTGGGGTGTTTCCACTCGGCTGATCGGCGGGCTCATCATGACCCACGGCGACGATGCCGGCATGGTCTGTCCGCCGCGACTGGCTCAGTGGCAAGTGGTGATCGTCCCGATCTACAAGACCGACGAAGAGCGGGCCGCGACGTTCGAGGCGGCCGACCGCCTGGCGCACCAGCTCAAGCTGGCAGGGCTGCGGGCCCGGGCCGACCTGCGCGATGGCCTCAAGCCGGGTGCCAAGTACTACGAGTGGGAGACCCGCGGCGCTCCCCTCCGGCTGGAGCTGGGTCCCCGCGACCTGGCGGCCGACACCGTCATGCTGGCGCGCCGGACCGGGGGCAAGAAGGAGTCGCTGCCGCTGGGCGGGATCGCCCAGCGGCTCTACGCCGAGGTCGACGCCATGCAGCGCGATCTGTTCGAACGGGCCCGGACCCGGCGGGAGGAAAACAGCATCCGGGGGGCGACCAAGGCCGACCTGCTGGGAAAGATGGCCGGCAGCGGGGGCGGCGGTTTCGTGTACGGCGGCTACTGCGGCAGCCCCAGGTGTGAAGCAGAAATCAAGGAACAGACCAAAGCCACCATCCGGGTGTTGCCCGATCCGGAATTCCGGTCGGCCGAGACGCCGGAACGGTGTCTCTGGTGCGATGCACCGAGCATCTCGGAGGCTGTCTGGGCGAGAGCGTACTGAGGGGTGGGCGGGCCGGCGGACGGGCGGATCGTGCCACGGCCGGCGAGGATCTGAGTTTCCGGGCCGCGCTGTTCGCCGACGCCGGGCTGGTCCGGTCCGGCGATGGCGGGCTGTTGGTGGCCGGGGTTCCGGTGGAGAGTATTGCCCGCTCCGCCGGGACACCGGCTTTCGTGTACAACGCCGAAGCCATCCGGGCCAAGTTCGGGGCCCTCGAACTGGTGCTGGGAGCGTTGCCCCACCGGGTTCATTATGCGGTCAAAGCCAACGGCAACCTGGCGGTGCTGCGAGTCCTCCAGCAGCTCGGGGCCGGCTGCGACATCGTCTCCGCCGGCGAGCTGGCCCGGGCCCTGGCCGCGGGGTTTGATCCCGAGATGATCGTCTTCAGTGGCGTCGGCAAGACCCGGGACGAGCTGGCGCTGGCCTGCCGGACCGGTATTGGACAGATCAACATCGAGTCTCTGGAGGAGCTGGCGGCGCTGGAGTCCCTGGCCGCCCCGTTAGAGCGCCCGGTCCGCACCGGCATCCGGATCAACCCCAGCGTGACGGTCGACACCCATCCCTTCATCTCCACCGGGACCGCGGCCGCCAAGTTTGGAATCCCGGCCGATCTGGCCGTCACAACCGCGCTGCGCATCGCCGCCCACCCCGGTCTCCGCCTCACCGGGTTGGCGATGCATCTGGGCAGCCAGCTGCTGGATGTCGCTCCGTACGTGGAAGGGGCGCGGCAACTCGCGGGATTGGTGACGGAGATTCGTCAGGCTGGGGTGGCGACCCTGGAAGGGTTGGATCTCGGTGGTGGCCTGGGCATTCGCTATCATCACGAGCGACCGCTGGAGCCGCTCCGGCTGGCGGAGGCG
>DASWKS010000527.1:0-6139 GCA_036396495.1 Gemmatimonadales bacterium | reverse complement strand
TCACGACTGGGGCTGGGCCGATCGCCCGAGGAATCCTGGCGCTGGCGGACCGAGCTGGCGCGGCGCTGGCGCGGCAGGGCCTTGAGTCGGGGATCGGTGGTGATCGAGTGCGACTTCGAGGCGGCGGTGGCGGGGGTGGAGCTGGCAGGAGAAGACCGGGTGCTGACCAGTTTTGCGGTGGCCCGTCGCGGGCGGCTGGGTTGGAGCAGCGATCACACTCTGATCGACGAGCTGCTGGAGCGGGCCCTTTGCTCCGCCGGCGGCAGGGCCGATTCCGCGGTGATCGCCGCGACTGTCGGCTCACTCCAGCGCGTGATCCGCGCGGCCTTATTGGGAGCGACCGGCAGCTTGTGGCGGATCCGTCCGCTGGCGGGGTGGGCCCGTCCGGCGCTGACCCGGCTGCGGCTGCTCGCAGCGGACGCCGTCCGGCACCGGGACACGACCAGGCTGGCGTTCGCCGATCGGGCGATCTCGTTTCTGCGACGGGGTCACAGCGCGGGAGAGCGCTACCTTGCACTCCGCCTGGCTCGGGCGCCGGAGGGAGAGCTGCTCGATCTGCTCGGGGAACTCCCGGCCCCCGATCCGTTGCCACCACCGGTCCGGGCCCACCTTACCGGACTGATCGTGTTCCGGCCGGTGACTTAGCTTTGACCCATGGCCCGCTTCCGGACCGTCCTGTTCGACCTGGATGGCACGCTCATCGATTCGATCCGCCTCATCCTCGACAGCTACCACCATACGCTGGCGGCGCACGGCTTCCCCGCTCGTCCCGACGACCACTGGCTCCGCGGCCTGGGCACTCCACTCCGGAGACAGCTCGGCGACTGGTGCGACGATCCGACCCAGCTGGAGGCGATGATACTCACCTACCGTGAGTACAACCTGGAACATCACGACGGCGGGGTGACGCCTTATCCGGGCGTGGTCGAGACGGTCCGAGCGGTGCGCGCCAGAGGAGCGCGGACCGGACTGGTCACCAGCAAGAACCGGGAAGGCGCCCTGCGCGGTTTGCGGGTCTCCGGACTGGACGGCACCATGGATGCCGTGATCGGAGCCGACGACGTCACCCACGCCAAGCCGCACCCCGAGCCGGTCCAGCGCGCGCTTGAGATGCTCGGCGCCACCGCGCAGTCGGCAGTCTTCGTCGGTGACAGCCTGCACGACATGGAATCGGGGCGGGCCGCCGGGGTGGCAACGGCTGCCGTGCTGTGGGGACCGTTCGATCGTGATCACTTGCGCCGTTCCGAGCCGGACTATTGGCTCGAGCGCCCGTCCGACCTGCTGGCCCTGGTGGGAGACTGAGTGCCGCTGCCTCCGGTCGCCGCCATCATTCTGGCAGCCGGGTTGTGTCGCCGTTTCGGCAGCGCCAAGCTGCTCGCGCTCTGGCGGGGCCGCCCTATCGTCGCTCACGTGATGGACCGGGTTGCCGCCGCGCGGGACGATGGCATTCTGACAGGGGCGGTTGTGGTCCACCGGCCGGACGATCTCGAGACGCCGCGGCTGGCGCGAGAATGGGGACTGGAGCCGCAGCTCAATCCCCGGCCCGCCAATGGGATGGCATCGAGCCTCCGGGTGGGACTCACGGCGTTGATCGCGGAACGGTGGCAACCGCTCGAAGGGGCGATGGTGGTGCTGGGTGACCAGCCCCTACTTCGGGGCGAGGTTGTGGAAGCGCTGGTGAAGGCGTTTCGGCCTTCGATGGATCTGGTACGGCCCCAGTACGCGGGCGACCCCTCCGCCACGCCCGGACATCCCACGATCGTCCATCGAAGAGTGTGGGACCGGGCTCGGAGCCTGACCGGTGACCAGGGATTCCGAGTGCTGGCCACCTGGGGAAACGTCCGCCTCGGCACCATCACCGTGCCGGGAGTCAACCCCGACGTGGATACGCCTCAGGATCTCCAGATGCTGGAGGGGCAGGCGGAGGAAAACAGCAGATGAACGATCCGCCCATCGTGTACTTCGATGGCGTCTGCGGGCTCTGCAATCGATTCGTGGATTTCCTGCTCCGGCACGACCGGCACCACCGGTTGCGGTTCGCTCCCCTGCAAGGCCGGACCGCGGCGGAACGGCTGGGGAAGACCAAGGGCATCGATCCCACCACGATCGTGCTCGAAGCCGAGGGGCGGATGCTGGACCGATCCAGCGCAGTACTCGGGGTGTTCCACCACCTGGGCGGCGGGTGGCGCGCGACAGGTCTCTTGCGGGTCGTGCCGCGCCGATTGCGGGATCTGATATACGACTGGATCGCCCGGCATCGGTATGGCTGGTTCGGCAAGCGGGAGGTCTGCCGACTTCCGACGGCCGAAGAGCGATCCGGGTTCCTTCCCTGACTAAAGGAGCAGGGAGCAGGGAGCAGGGAGCAGGAAGCAGGGAGGAGGAAGCAGGGAGCAGGAAGCAGGAAGCAGGGAGCAGGGAGCAGGGAGCAGGGAGCAGGCTCCCTTCTCGACATTGCCCCGACCATCTTGTAGGAATGCGTGACGTGCTGCAGGACCTGGAGCGACTGGCGGCCGATGGGCCGGTGGGCCGAGCGGTGGTGACACGGGTCTGGGGATCGGCTCCCCGGATCGAAGGCAGCAACCTGATTGCGACCGCCGATGGCCGGATGGCGGGCTCGGTCTCGGGCGGTTGCGTCGAAGGTGCCGTGGTCACGGCGATCGGTGAGGCCATTCGGAGCCGCGAATCGAAACTGATCGAGTTTACCGTGACGCACGAGCGGGCCTGGGAAGTTGGCCTCGCCTGTGGCGGCAGCATCGCCGTTTTCGTCGAACCTGAGGTGCGCCCCGAGCTGCTGGCGGCCGCGACCGGGCCCGGCGGCGTGGTCGTGCCGAGCGTCATTGGCGGCGCCGCGCCGTTAGGCCGTCCGGACCCGGCCGTCGCGGGCGCCGTAGCGGATGCCTCGAAGGCAGCCCTCGAGGCGCTGAACTCCCGCACGGTGACAGTACCGACGCCGGCGGGCGAAGCCACCGTATTCCTGGAAGTATTTCCCAAACAGCCGACCTTGTTTCTGATCGGGGCCGTGCACGTGGCGGAGGAATTGACCCGGCTGGCCAAGCCGCTGGGTTACCGCGTGGTGGTAGCGGATGGCCGGGGGGGCTTCCTCACCCCCGAGCGGTTTCCCGACGCCGACCTGCTGGTGCAGGAATGGCCGGAAGACGCGTTCAAACAGGTCGGCATCGACGACGCGACCTGCGTATGCGTGCTGTCGCACGATCCCAAGTTCGATGAGCCGGCGCTGGACTTCGCGCTCAGATCGCCGGCCCGCTACGTGGGCGCGATCGGCTCACGCAAGACCCAGGAGGCTCGGCGGGCGCGGCTGCGAGCCGCGGCCTATTCCGAGGAGGAGATCGCGCGACTGCACGGGCCCATCGGACTCGACCTGGGGGGCAGGCATCCGGGGGAGATTGCGCTGGCGATTCTGGCGGAGGTCACCGCGGTACGCTACGGGAAAACAGGAGAGAGGAGATAGGAGATAGGAGAGAGGAGAGAGGAGAGAGGAGAGAAGAGCGTCTCGCGCCTGGAGCTTCGGTGCTTCTCCTTCTCTTCGATCCCCGTTTCCGGCCCCTGGTGCGCCGGGAGGGGCCGGAACACCTCCTTCGGTTCTGAACGGCCCAAGGCTGAGGCATTGAAAACAGCAACCAAAGCAATCCGCAGATGACGCGGATTTGCCAGATAGTACCAAGAAAAAACAAACTGCCGTTGGCCGGCAGTCCCCTCAACATGATCGAGGCTTTTGACCGGCGCGAGCGCGTGGTCAAGGAGGGCTTGAATGGATAACTAGGCGCATTGAGAGTATTCCGACTCTCAGGCGACTTGGTACGAGTCGTTAGCGGAGTTGCACCAGACGGAACCGCACTTACAAACGAGCCACGAGCTGGACCCTCCTTACTCATGCAAGCCTGATCTGGTCAAAGGAGGGCATGCGGACTGCCGTCGGACTCTCGGATATTCGGGATGCGACACTTGATTCGACCGCGCTTCGGATTGCAAGCACGAAGGCCAATCTCACGAAGCTGATCGTCGTCCTCTCGGATGGAAGGCAGCATGCCATCGAGCTTGAGTCTGGGGCCGCCCTTCACGGGCATTGGGAACGTTCTCACGATGATCGCCGGGTGGAACATGAGCACGGGTTGAGGAGCCCGCCTAAGACTGGGATGAGCCTTGAATCCGCCTGAAGGGCCCAGGCTGCGGTATTGAACCAGCGACCAAAGTAATCCGCAGACGACGGATTTCGCAGATAGCAAACTGGGAACAACCGGCCGCTGGCCGGTGTTGCCGGAAACACGATCGAGACTCTTGAATCGGCGTAATCTGCGGCATCTGCGGATTGGTTTTCTTGACTGGTATCGGTGCTTTCAGGAGGAGCCTGGCACCGCAAGCGGTAATGGAGAAGGAACGTGGAAGAGCTGATCCGGAGTCTGCAGCACGTCACCGCAACGGCGAGATAGCTGTACTGCCTCTTCCCCTCTCTCCTATCTCCCTTCGTCCTATCGCGCCAGCCGGCTGATTCGTTGGATGGCGCCTTTCTGGCCGGCGCCGTCTCGAGCGGCGATGAAGATGGTATCGTCGCCGGCGAGGGTACCTACCACTTCGGGCCAGGCGAGGCGATCGATCGCCACCGCGACCCGGTTGGCCTCGCCCGGCGGCGTGCGAACCACCACCAGCGCATCGCCGGCCGGCTCGTACTGCAATACCCCATCGCGGATGCGCAACTCGTTGGGATCCACTCCCCGGAGCTCGTTGGCCGGGGGGCGGGCATATGCTCCCTCGACCTTCACCAACCCCAGCGCCGTGATGTCGCGGCTCACCGACGACTGAGTGACCTCCCACCCGTCGCGTCGTAACCCGTCCGCCAGCTCCTCCTGGGTCCGGATCCGCCGGGTGGCGATGAGTTCGAGAATCCGAAGCAGCCGCTGCTTGCGGTTGGCGGTCATCGGGTTCGCCCCGCCAGATGAGCCATAGCCCGGTCGAACCGGGTGCGCTCCCGTCGTTCCCACCGCCGGAGCGCGGCCACGCGCCCCCGGAAACCCGGCAAGCCGAGATTCCCCAGGCCACCGGTAGAGCGACGGCGCCGGACCAGATCGGCGGCCGATGGCACCAGGAAGATCACGCCTTCCTTCACCTCGGCGGCCACGGCGCGATAGGCGCTCCGGAACGGTTGGCCGGCTTCGACCCGCCGCATGACTTCGTCGGTGACCAGCGCGTCGCCCCGCAGCGCCGCCATTCCCCGCTCGCGATCCACGGCCAGCCGGGGCACGGCGTGGGCCATCATCACGAGCATCTCGCCGGTGCGGTCGAGCCCGCGGAACAGCGGTTCCTTCAGGAGCTGAAAGTCGCGGTGGTAGCCGCTGGTGAGCTTGCCCTTGAGCTGCAGCACCGCGGCGAGGTCTCCGTCCAGTGCGGCAGCGCGGGCCCGGGTGAGCTCGAACAGGTCCGGGTTCTGCTTCTGGGGCATAATGCTGGAGCCGGTGGCGAGCTCGGGCGGCAACACCAGAAATCCGAATTCCTCCGACGAGAGCAGCACGACATCCGCGGCGCATCGGCTGGCGGCATGAGCCAGGTCGACGCACCAGGCCAGCACCGCCGTCTCCAGCTGGCCCCGTGAGAGCTGCGTGGTGGTGACGGCCTGATCGAGGGAAGCGAAGCCGAGGGCCCGCATGGCGGCTTCGCGGCGAAGGGGCAGGGGCACGCCGTAGCCGGCCGCGGTACCGAGGGGCGAACGATCCACCCGGGCCCAGAGCGGCCCGACGGCTTCGAGCGCCGTGATGAGCGTCTCGGCCAGCCCCGCGGCCCAGAGCCCGGCGGACGAGGGCATGGCACGGCGCTGGTGAGTATACCCGGGCCATAATGCGGTGCGGTGGCGAGCGGCGAAATCCACCAACCCGGCGGCGAGCCGAGTTCCCGCCCCATGCAGCTCCAGCAGCGTATCCTTGAGATACAGCCGGAGATCGCAGGCCACCTGGTCGTTACGGGATCGCCCGGTGTGCACCCGGGCCCCGGCTTCTCCCACTTCGCGGGTGAGCCAGTCCTCGACGGCCGAGTGCACATCCTCGTGCGCCGCGCCGATCGTGAAGCGACCCCTGCCGGCGGTTGCCAGCGCGGCACGAAGGGCCCGGCGCAGCGCCGCGTGGTCCCGGTC
>DASWKS010000526.1:0-3851 GCA_036396495.1 Gemmatimonadales bacterium | reverse complement strand
AGGTTGGCCGGTGAGGAAATCACGGCCAGGACCCACTCGTGCCCCGTGGACGTCCGGCCAACGTCGAGCAGCTTGACCCGGTCACTCGCCTTGGCGAGCTGCTGGAAATACCGCAGCGACTCGTCGTAGGTCGCCAGCTTGAAGTCGGCGCCGACCGCAAAGCCGAGGACCGAGGCGGGGGTTGGGATCGGGGCGGATTGGGCGGTTGCCAGTTCTGGAGCGGCCCCGGCGACAAGGATCAGGCCGAGGACGGTCACCATGGCGCGGCGACGGACCCTGAAAATCATTGTGCAACTCGGAATCCGGCGACTGCTTCGACCGGTCCCCAGCGGAAGACCAGCCCGCCGCCATCGGCTTTCGCGGCTGCTTCGATGGTGAGTTTCTCGGTGGCCGGCGCGTTGGTGCGCGTCTGCATCGCAATCCGCGCCAGATCCTGAGCCGGATCCCGTTCAAGGCCGCTCATTCCGGTCTGCCGGTTGAGAATGAGGGTCCACTTCCCTGCTTCCGCCAACACGAACATGCTGTAGCTCCCCGGCGCGAGAGTGTAGCCCTGGAACTGCAGCCGCCGGTCGGTGGTGATGGTGCTGGCATCGTTCGAGCCGGCCCGCCACACTTGCCCAGGCGGGACCAGCACGTCCAGCGAGCGGCCTCGAAGCGACGGACGGCCGTAGGCCAAAGCGATGCGGGCGCCGTGGACGTCGGCCATGGTGGTGTCGCGCGGCGAGAGCGGTCCCAGTCCTCGGCCGGCGCTGTCGCGGGCGGAGAAAGTACGGGCCATCGCGTCGACGTCGAGCCACGCCACTCGCTCCACCGTGCTCCCGCCACCCTCGATCTCGAGCGAGAGCAGGCGGCCGCGCGAATCGATCCGGGCATGCAGGACCTGATCAAACTGATTCAGGAAGGTGAAGCGGCCGGGACCGGTGCGGCGGAAGGTGGTGGGCCGAGCGTTGCCTCCCGCCAGGAGATTGACGACCGTGCTGTCCCGATCGGCGGCCTGGGCCCGGCGGAGCGCCAGTTCCCAGGGAAGCCAGAAGCCTCCGACCAGCGGGATCGTCCCCGCGACGGCGGGCGCCCGTTCCTCCAGCGTCTGGCCACCTCGGCCGGCGGCGACGGTGGCAATCGACCCGTCCGGCCCGAGCGTCATCACGAGATGCGAAATGACGGTCCGCGGGCTCCTCCCGACAGCGACGGCCTCGAGGCGATTGGCCCGGCGGGTGTAGCGCTCGAGCGAGAGCGTATCGGTGCCCAGGCGCACCACGAACGCGCCGCTGTCGGCACTCTCCTGGGGCAACGCTGTCCCGCCGGCCTGACGGGCCGTCGCACGGACGTCGGGAGCGAGAGTCAAGGCGAGAAAGAGCGCGAGCAGGATCATATGGCAGTGCCTTGGAGAGAGGTTGTCAAAATACCATCCCTCAGGAACGGCGGGATCGGCCGGGGCTCACTCAGGCTCCTCTAGACCGTCCCGTCCACCCAGGGCTAGGTTGGGAATTGCGGACATCCATGCCCGAGCAGACCCGCACGAACCGAGGGGGAGACCGTCGCCATGCGAATTCCCATCGCCAGTTTCCGGCGCTGCACCTCGGTGACCGACAAGGACGGCGCCACCGGCTGTGCCGCCCTGACCCTCACCGTGATGTACCAGCAGGTGTCGATCGACGTCACGCCGGCTGGCAATCCGAACGTGGTGAGCCTCAAGAACCGGAGGCTCCTGCCGGTGGCCATCCTGAGCACGGCAACCTTCGACGCGCGGGACATGGACCCCACGACCGTGACGCTCGGGAACTGGCGCTCTTCTTCCCGGTGCAGTGCTTAAAAGAGCGGCTGTCTTCGACCGCCGAACAGTACCGGGAAGGCTCCCGGGCACTCAGGGTCCTAACACTTGCCGCCGGAGCAGTCGCCTGCGTCAGCACAGCCAGCCGACGGGGCCGAAAGCGGTTGACGTGAGCTAAACCCGATTCATTCGCAGAATTGAGAATCGTTTTCGACCCCGGACCGACCGTTCTATTTGTTCAGGCGCCGTGGCCGGGATCCGCGAGATCCGGCGGAACCAGACGGCTTGAATTTGCGGAGTCGATAAGATCCAGCAGGCTTCGAAGGGCTAATCCCGGAGAATAGACGACGCGCTTTCCAATACGAACCCGGTTGGCCAGGCCTGCGGTAGCCAGCCCAGTCAAATGACGGGAAACCGCGCTCGGGCGTACCTGGAGACGAGCAGCCAGCTCGAGTGTCGTGACTGGCACGCTCAGGTGACGCAACACCCGGGCCCGGCTTCGTCCAACCAGCGCCGCCAGCGGGTCGCCCCGCAACGGGGCGGGTGGGTCGAACCAGTCTCCGGCACCGCCGGCAGGGTAGTAGATACTGAGGCGCCAAGGCCGATCCGTGACCGTGAACACATCGGGCCACGCGAAGACGGAGGGAACAAGCAACAGCCCCTCTGTACCCACCCGCGCAATACGCTTGCGACCGGTGTGGTCAACCTGGAGTCCGTTGGCTCGCCACTTGATCGCCGGGTGCATGGCGGCCAGAGCTTCGGCCGGCCCCTTACAGGCGAGTTGGTGAGCTCGACGGAGCACTTCGCCGGCGAGAAATGCCTCAAGACGGGGCCAGTGGCGATCGAGCAGGCATGCCCAGCAGTGCTCCAACTCGAGCACGAGCGCCCGAAGGAGGGCGGGTTCGCGACCGACGTACCTGCCAAGCAAGTCCTGGACATCGGCTCCGTTGGACCCCCGCGCGGCACGTGTCAGGTCGGCACGCATCAGCGCCAGTGGCGTGAGACGAAGCTGCTCGAGCTCCTCCTGAAAACCCCGGCTGGGACCGGCTGGTGGTGGCGCAAGGAAATCGGGGATGTAGCCGCCCGGACGCACCAGCACCGGCAACAACTCGAGCCCTGCCCGGCTTATGGCGGGTCGAACCTGATCAGCCCAGGCACGATGAAGCGGATGACATGTGCGTGCCTGCGCGCGGCGAATGCTGATGAGGCATTCCCAGATCGGGCTATAGGCCAATTGAATGCCGGCGAGGCCGTTGGGAACCAGGTGGAAGTGGACCATTTACCCATCCGGGAGTCAGGGGCCAGTCACCGCGGGCCCAAGGAAATTCGGCCCGAGAAGGTCACCCTGGGGGCGCATTAACGCCGTCCGGGACAACCCTGACGACCACCCAGAGCAAGAGGTTCCAGGAATGCGGCGACGTCGTTCGAAAGGTATTCTACAGTGGACGCTGGTTGGGCTCCTGCTGATCGGGCCGGGTTACAGCAACGTGAAAGCCTTGATCGATGCCCGCCGGTTTCCTCCCCCCGGGAAACTGATCGACGTCGGCAGCCATCGGCTGCATCTGGATTGTCAGGGCAACGGTACCCCCACCGTGATGTTGGAAGCTGGAGCCGGGGCCTGGTCCCTTGCGATGCGGCGGTTGCAGGACGCGTTGCGTGATTCAGTGAAGGTATGCTCGTACGATCGGGCTGGCCTCGGCTGGAGTGATCCTTCCAGCGCCGGGTTCGACGTGGCCAGCTCGGTAGCGGAGCTGCGGATGTTGATTGACTCCGCCGGGATCACAAAGCCCGTGGTGCTGGTGGGGCACTCTCTGGGGGCGAATATCGCCCAGGTATATGCCGCTTCCCACCCTGGCGATCTGGCCGGTATCGTCCTCCTCGACCCCGGGACTCCGGACGATCTCCTGGAGGACTTCACCGGGACCGATTCCGCTGCGCTCGCCATTACGTCGTGTGGATGGAAATGCACCTTGGCGTCGGCCACCGCCTGGTTCGGCGTCGTAAGGTTCATAACTCGGAACGCCGGCAGAAAGACCCTTCTCGGGGAGGATGGGAGCGCGTACCGGGCTGCCCTCGCGCG
>DASWKS010000525.1:0-1555 GCA_036396495.1 Gemmatimonadales bacterium | reverse complement strand
CGTCACGCGACCAGGTCGGCGTATAGTGATAGCCGTCACCCTCGGTCAGCCGAATCGGATTGCTCCCGTCGATCTCGACGAGCCAGATGTCACTGGGACGATGATCCTGCGACTCCGGTCGCTCACGGGGACCGGTCACGGCGCAATAGGCGAGGCGCCGCCCGTCCGGCGACCAGGCCGGTGTAATCAGGGCATGATCCGGCGCGGAGACGATTTCGGTCGGCCGAAGCGGTTCGCCATCGATCAGCATGACCGTCCAAATACTGAACAGTTGGCTGTCCCGCCGGCGGGCTCGCTGAAAGGCGATCGCCTCGCCGGTCGGCGACCAGCGCGGAAACAGCCCGGACCCGATGGACTTTTTCGTCGCGGGCCGGCTCAGATCGACGATCCACAGCTCCCACTCGCCCCCCCGTTCCGGCACGGCGCTGTAAACCAGAAACCGACCGTCGGGCGACCAGGACGGGTGCACTTCGTGCCCGGCGTCGCGCGTAATCTGCACCGGCCGACCGGCGATGATCTCGAGGGCCCAAATGTCCCACGAACCGGCGCGATCGCTGGCGAACGCCACCCGCGTCCCGTCGGGAGAAAAGGCGGGTTGCACGTCACCGGCGGGATCACTCGTCAACTGGGTGACGGCTCGGCCGGTGACCGACTTCATGTAGAGGTCCGGGCGCGCGGCGTGACGTGTCGAAGCAAACACCAGCCATTGGCCCGATGCATCGATATCCGGGTCGATGTCGACCCCGACGTGGGTAAAGGTATGTTGCTGAAACGCCCCGGCGGCCCGGCCCACGAACGGTACGTCATCGTGCTCCGGGAGCACGCCGAAGTGGTCGATGCCGGCCGGACTGGACGCCGTCACCGGGTCCGGAGCGGCCTGAATCGGAATTTGCTGCACCACCGGTCTGGGGCGGGGCAGCGGCTTGGGCGAGAAGAGGGACTGAATAAAGGAGCAGCCCGAACCACTCGCCAGGACGGTCGCCGCCAGGACCATCAACCACCGACGTTGTATCCAGTCCACCGGCCACCGCATCGATCTGGATCTCCCGCGAACGGCGTATCGACCCCACCCGGCGCGCATTCGCGACTACCTGCTTCCCTCCCGGGTTCTACTTATCGGCTCACGGGCACCCGAAAACGAATTATTGGTCATCTTCACGACCGCGGCTGAGCTCCGAGCAGCGCCAGGGATCGATCCCCGATCCTTGACACCACCACCGGTGGGCGGGATAATCGACCTCGGTCTATATTTGGATCGCTAAGGGACTTGTGACCCCGCCCCGTTACCCGGCTTGGTCCGTGGGATGGCCAACCTGAATTGTTGCCCCGGCATTCAAGCTACCTGGGCGTTTAAACTACCTGGAGGAATCTTCTGATGCCCGGTGCCCGCGCTCAGCAGCGGTCAGGCGGTGGCCTGACTACCGTACATATCTGGATGATCGTCTTCGTCGTGCTGTGGCTGATCTCGACGGTCGCCTTCATCGTCCTGTTCACCAAGCAGGAAGACCTGAACGCGTTGAACATCCGCCTGGAAGCAGACAACCAACGTTTGATC
>DASWKS010000524.1:0-10236 GCA_036396495.1 Gemmatimonadales bacterium | reverse complement strand
GAAGTCGGCAAGATCGCCAACCTGGTGGTCTCGACCGGACCGTTGCTGGCGGACAGCAGCCGGATCAGCGCGGTCTTTGTCGATGGGGAGCAGTTTCAGGTGGCGGGCGGTGAGCCTGCCTCGGCGGCGGGGACCTGGTCGCTCACGACCAATTCGCCTCAGGGGGCGATGGAATCCACGCTCACACTTCTGCAGGACGGCACCAGTCTCACCGGTACGCTGGCGAGCGACATGATGGGGTCCACCCCAATTCGCGACGGCCGGATCACCGGACGGCGGATCAGCTGGAGCGCGACGGTCTCCCTCGGGGGGAACAGCTTCACCCTCACCTACACCGGCGAACTCAGCGGCACGCGGATGCAGGGGACGGTAGCGGCGGGTGAGTTCGGTTCCTTCCCTTTCACCGGAGAGAAACGGCCATGAGATGTAAGTCACCAGGGGCTTCGTTCATCTCGGTTTTCCTGCTGCTGGGTCTGACGCGGCCGGCCCTGGCACAGCAACCGGTGGTGGGCTGGGATTCGACGGCCGGCGCGCTCGCGGTGCCGGTGCCGCCGGCCGGCCGGCTGGTAGCCATCACCAATGCCACCATTCTCACGGCGGCACGGGGCACCATCGAGAAGGGCACCATTCTGATCCGCGACGGCAAGATCGCCGCCGTGGGGCCCGACGTGACGGTGCCGGCCGGCGCCGAAGTCATCGACGGCACCGGCCGGTTCGTCACCCCGGGCATCATCGATGCACACTCGCACAGCATGGCCGAAGCGATCAACGAGGGTGCGCTCTCGAGCACCGCGATGGTGCGGATCGAGGATGTGCTGCGGCAGGACGCGCCGTCCATTTACCGGATGCTGGCCGGCGGGGTCACCACTATCAACGTGCTGCATGGATCGGCCAATACCATCGGCGGCCAGAATGCAGTGATCAAACTGCGCTGGGGCTTGCCGGTCGACAGCATGCTCTTCGCGGGCGCACCCCCGGGGATCAAGTTCGCGCTGGGTGAGAACGTGCGGCGCACCAACAGCAACCCGCTCCCGGGCCGGGCGCGGCGCTATCCCTTCAGCCGCATGGGAGTGGAGCAGTACCTACGCGACCGGTTTACCAGGGCGCGGGAGTACCAGGTCGAGTGGAAGCGCCATGAAGCTGCCCTCAAGGACCGGAAGCGGAACGACCCGGAGCCGATTCCGCCCCGGCGCGATCTCGAGCTCGATGCGCTGGTCGAAATCCTGGAAGGCAAGCGGCTGGTCCACGCCCATTCCTATCGCAGCGACGAGATCGTGATGCTGCTGGGGGTGGCCCGGGACTTCGGCTTCAAGATCGCCAGCCTGCAGCACGTGCTGGAGGGATACAAGGTCGCGGATGAGATCGTGGCCTCCGGCGCGGGCGCCTCGACCTTTGCCGACAACTGGGCCTACAAACTCGAAGCCTGGGACGCCATTCCCCATAACGCCGCCCTGATGGCCGAACGGGGCGTGACCGTCACCATCAACTCCGACTCGGACGAGCGGGCCCGACGGCTCTATCAGGAGGCGGCCAAGGCGATCAAATACGGCGGGGCCTCGGAGGATGAAGCGATCCGGATGATCACACTGAACGCCGCCAAACAGCTGGGCGTCGCCGATCGGACCGGCTCGATCGAGATCGGGAAAGACGCGGACCTGGCGATCTTCAGCGCCCATCCCTTCTCTCCAGCCGCGCGGGTGGAGATGACGCTGGTCGATGGACGCCGGTTCTTCGACCGGAACAAGGCGCCGACGCTCGAGGCACTCATGGCAACCATCAAGGCGCGACGGAACGTGCCGGCGACAGGGGGCATGCAATGACGGACGGACGGACGGACGGTCTGGCGGACAGTCTACTCCGCCGGGTCGCGGGCTTGCTGGCCTTGGTTGCAACTACCGCAGCTACGCTCACGGCCCAGGCACCGGAGCGCGTTACCGTCATCCGAAACGCCACGATCGTTCCAGTGGTGGGCGATCGGATCCCCAATGGCGCGGTCGTCATTCGGGGCGGCCGGATCGACGGAGTGGGGCGCGACCTGCCAGCTCCTCCGGGCGCCACCGTGGTCGACGGGACGGGACTCTTCGTCTATCCCGGTCTGATCGACTCGGGCACCGAGCTGGGACTCACCGAGATCGGCTCGGTGCCGGGAGGGACCGACACCCGCGAGCTGGGCGATCTCAATCCCCACGACCTGGCCCTCTCCGCGGTGAACCCGCACTCGGAGCTGATCCCGGTGACGCGCGTGAATGGGATTACCAGCGTCGTCACGGCGGCCGGCGGCGGACTGGTGAGCGGCTACGCGGCCTTGATCGACTTGGCCGGTTGGACGCCACAGGAGATGGGCGTACTCCCGCGTGCCGCCATGGTGATTACCTATCCTCGGGTGGCCGGTGGCCGTTTTGGCGGCGGGGGGCGGGGGCAGCAGAGTCAAGGCGCCGACGCGGCGGGGCAGGTCAACCGCCAGGTGGAGCAGCTCACCCAGTTTCTCCGGAACGCGAAAGCGTACGCTGAGCGAATGACCCGTGCCGAAGCGGCAGGCTCGCGACTCGACCGGGTCGATCTGGTGTTGGAGGCGATGGTTCCGGTGATCCAGGGCAAGGTGCCGGTGATTTTCGACGTGCGCACTGTGGAGCAGATCCGCGGCGCGCTGGCGCTGGCCGATTCGTTCGCCCTCAAGCCCATCATCCGGGGAGGGGCGGAGGCCTGGCAGCTGGCGGACGACCTCGCGGCCCGCAAAGTGCCGGTGATCGTGGGGCCGACCACCGTCGCCCCGACCGACAACGATCCCTATGATATGGTGTACGCCAACCCGGGCATGCTGGCCAAGGCCGGAGTGCAGATCGCCTTCCAGACGGCGGGGGCGGCCGACTCACGCAATCTGCCGTACAACGTCGCGCTGTCGGTAGCCTACGGGCTCGACCCCGAGGAGGCGCTGCGGGCGGTGACCATCAACCCGGCCCGGATCTGGGGCGTGGCCGATCAGCTCGGCAGCATCGAGCGTGGAAAGGTGGCCAACCTCATCGTCACGACCGGCGATCCGCTCGACGTCCGGACCCAGATCCGGCACGTGTTCGTCCGCGGAGTGGAGCAACCGATGAACGACCGGCACACCCGGCTGTACGAGCAGTTCAAGGCCAGGCCAAAACCCTAGTCGCCAGAGGTCTCATGCGGTCTTTCTGCCGTTCACTTCGGGCCAGGCGGTGCCTGGCCCTTTTGTCGTCCGTGGCGTGTGCTGGTCCGGCTCCGTCACCCTCGACCGCGGCGGACACGCCGCCGGAGGCTCCACCGCCGGCGTGGGCCGGGCTCATCGGGGACTATGCCAGCGGCGGCGACACGCTCTCGGTGCGGGAGGAGGCCGGAGAGCTGCAAGCGGTCTTCTGGCGCGACTCGACCAACCCGAGCGATCTGGACCAGGCCGCCGTAGAAGCCGCGCCCGACGGTAAGGGGATCCGGGTCACGGTGTCGGGCCGGGCTTTCGAGCGCATCGCGTTGGGGCCGGCGGAGGGAAACGTCTTCCGGATCACTCCGCGGCGGCCGGTGGAGGAGCTTCGGCGTGAGGCGCAGGCGGCCACACCGCCCCAGGAGAGCGGCGACTTCCTCGCCACGGATCTGGTGGAGCTGGTGACGCTCGATTCGACCATCAAGCAGGATATCCGGTACGCCTCGACCGACAACTTCATGAGCGAGGTGTTCTACTCCAGCCCCCGCGCCTTCCTGCAACGACCCGCGGCCGAAGCCCTGGTCCGGGCCCACCGCGCGCTCGCGGCTCGGGGGTACGGCCTGTTGATCCATGACGGCTACCGTCCCTGGTATGTGACTCGGATGTTCTGGGATGCGACGCCGGACTCGCTCCGGATGTTCGTGGCCGATCCCACCCAGGGATCGCGCCACAATCGGGGCGCCGCGGTAGATCTCACCCTCTACGATCGGTCGACCGGACAGCCGGTCGAAATGCCGGGGGTCTACGACGAGTTCTCGCCGCGGTCGTTTCCCCACTACCCCGGCGGCACCTCACGCCAGCGCTGGCACCGGGAGCTGTTGCGTCAGGCGATGGAGGCGGAGGGGTTTGCGGTGTACCCGGCGGAGTGGTGGCACTTCGATTACGGCGAGTGGCGGAGGTACCGGATCGGGAATCTCACCTTTGAGACCATCGCTCGCTGAACTTCATTGTCGATTGACAATTGACGATTGATGATTACACCAAGCCGCGATCACCGCATGCACTGGTCAATTGTCAATCGTCAATCGTCAATGGATTACCGCCCCCTCGCCTCCACCGGATATCGCTCCACCACCTCCCCGCCCCGGATGCCCACGATCACGTCGTTCATATGGGTCACCACACACACGTGGTTGGGGATCACCCGGACCTGGTCTCCGACCCGGGGCCGCCAGTCGCTCCGGCTCAAATCGAGAATGCCGTGCTCCTCCGACATGCCCTTCACCGTGACCTCGGGCTGGTCCAGCAGCTCACCGTAGCCGGCGTCGGAGCTCAGATCGCGCGGCTCGCGACCGAGGGCCTTTGAACCGGCATCGACGACCGCCTGTCCCGGCACCGCGGTGCTCACCACCGTCGCAAGCACCGTGAACGCGCAATCGTCCCGGTCACAGACGCCCATCGCCACCTGGGAACGGTCCTGGTAGACGTAGGTGCCGGGGCGGAACTCTGTCAGCCCCCGGATGCGGTGGGTGTGCCAGGCAGTGGGCGTCGACCCTCCGCTCACGATGCGGGGCGCGACCCCGGCCTGGGTCAGCTTCTCGAGCCCGGCCTGCAAATCGGCATCGAGCCGATCCAGCAGCGCGTCCTGATCCTCCTGGCGCCGCCGGATATGGCCCGGATAGAAGTTGATCCCCCAGTACTCCAGCGGGGGGCGCTGCTCCACCGCCCGGGCGAGCGCGATCGCCTGTTCCACCACGGGAACGCCGACCCGATGCATGCCGAGGTCGAGCTCCACCAGCACCCGGACGCGCCGCTGATGGCGGCGGGCCGCCTCGGCCAGGTTCTCCACCGCCTCGAGCGAGTCGAGGGCGACCATCAGATCCGCGTTGACGGGCAGTCGCATCAGCCGGTCGGCTTTCTGGCCAACTGGTGGATGCGCGACCAGGATGTCGGGCGTGACGGTGGCCATCACCTCGGCTTCCCGGGGCGTAGCGCAGGTGAGTCCCAGCGCTCCCCGCCGGGCCTGCTCCTGAGCCACCCGGGTGGCCTTATGGGTCTTGATATGGGGACGGAGACCCAGACCGTATCCTGCGGCGTAGCGGGCCATGCGGTCGAGATTCCGCTCCAGCCGATCGAGGTCGACCAGGGGAACGGGCGTTTCGAGTTCGAAGGTATCAGTCATTGGCGATCAATCATCGGTTCTGAGCCAGACGCTTGAATTCTTCAATGGGCATTGGGCACTGGGCATTCTGCATTCAGTCCCACCCTTTCCACCCCGGCCCTCTCACCACTCGCCCCGGCAGCGCCCCGGTGTGCTCGCCGTCCTTGAGCACTTGAACCCCGTTCACGAACACCTGTTGCACACCGGTGGAGTACTGGTGCGGCTCGGCGAAGGTCGCGTGGTCCTGGATCGTGGCGGGGTCGAACACCACCACGTCCGCATAAAACCCGCCCCGCAGCGCACCGCGCTGGCGGAGCTTGAGGTTCTCCGCGGGCAGCCGGGTCAGACGGCGAATGGCCTCCTCCAGTGGCATGACTTTCCCATCGCGCACGTACTTGCCGAGGAACCGCGCGAAGTTGCCGTACGCCCGGGGATGGGTGCTCGACTTGAGAAAACCGCCTTCCGGCGCGAGCGAGGCGCCGTCAGAGCCCAGGCTCACCCAGGGCCGGGCGAGCTGCTTCACGATGTTGACCGTGTCCATCATGAAGTACACGGCCGAAGGTGAGACACCGGTGGCACTCGCGTCGGCGTAGACCAGCTCCATCGCGGTCTCGGCCGGGCTCCGTCCCCGGGCCCGGGCGAGGTCGGCCAGGGTCTTGCCCGTGAGCGGCTTGAGAGAATCGAGCGTGAAGCCCACCAGCAGAATGCCGTCCCCGGTACCGCCGGTGAGCTGCAGCATGTTCTCCCACGCATTGGTGGGCGTGTTCATCTCCCGGGCGATTCGCCTCCGCATCGCGGGATCCCGCAGCCGTTCGAGCATGGCGGCGGTGCCGCCATCCTGAACCCAGGGCGGCATCGTCGCATCCAGACCGGTCGAGCCGGCGGGGTAAGTGTACATGTCCGCCGTGACTTTGAGCCCTTCCGCGCGGGCCGCTTCCACCATCGCGAAGACGCTGTCCATCTTGTACCAGTTGCTCTGGCCCGAAGCCTTGAGGTGGTAGATCTCCGCCGGCACGCCGGCTTCCCGGGCGATGCGGATGAGCTCCTGCACCGCCTCGAGCAGCCGGTTGGCCTCGCTCCGCATGTGCGAGATGTACATCCCACCGAATGGCGCGGCGGCCCGGTTGAGCTCGATCAGCTCCTCGGTGGTCGCGAAAAAGGCAGGGGGATAGATGAGAGAGGAGCCGACCCCGAGCGCGCCCTCCTCCATCGCCGTCCGGACCAGCGTCCGCATCCGGTCCAGTTCCTCGGATGTGGGTACGCGATTGGCGAATCCCACCTCGTGGATGCGCACGGTGGTCGCGCCGATGAACGACGCGACGTTGGTGGAGCTCCCCTTCTTCTCGAGGAACTCGAGGTACTCGCCCAGCGTGGTCCACCCGATGTCGTACTTGATGTCGCCCTGCATCCCCTTGAGGGTCGCTTTCATCGTGTCGCTGAGCGGCCCCATGGACATCCCCTCCCCCATCACCTCGAGGGTGACTCCCTGGCGGATGTCCGACTGGGAGCGGCCGTCCTCGATGAGCGACTCGGTAGCCCAGGAGAGCATGTTGATGAAGCCCGGCGCCACCGCGAGCCCGGTGGCGTCCACCGTGCTGCGGCCCCGGGCGCGGGGCAGATCACCGATGGCGGCGATGGTGTCGCCCTGGATGGCCACGTCGGCCCGCACGCCGGGCTGGCCCGACCCGTCGTAGACGGTACCGCCTTTGATCAGGACGTCGTAGGTCGGACCCCCGCAGGCAATCACCAGGGGGAGCAGGAAGCAGGCGAGCAGAACGGAGCGGCGCATGTCGGTCGGGAGTGAAAGGTGAAGGGTGAGCCCGGGCTGGAGCGTCATCGTCCGGGTGGGGCGAGTCGAAAGTCTCTCGGCGGCTCTGCTCCGAGCAGGTTCCGCACGAAATAATCCCAGCGGCGCCGGATGAACCAGGGCGATCCCGCCGAGCCGTGGTTGGCGTTCGGGATCACCATCAGGTCGAAGTCCTTGTTGGCCCGGATGAGCGCGTCGGCCACCCGCATGGTGAGCATGGGGTGGACGTTGTCGTCCAGGTCGCCCGTCATAAGCAGCAGCTTGCCCTTGAGGCTCCCCGCGAGCGACTGGTTGGCTTGCGCGTCATAGTTCGCTCCGGCCGGCATCCCCTGATACGACTCGCCCCAGATGGCCAGATAGCCGCGCTGATCGTGGTTACCGGCCGACGCGACGGCCACCTTGTACACGTCGGGATACATGAGGATGGCCCGGGTGGACGCGAAGCCGCCGCCGGAGTGCCCGAAGATCCCGACCCGGGAAGTATCGAACCACGGGTAGCGGCGGGCGAGCTGCCCCAGCGCTGCCACGTGGTCCTCGAGGCCGCCGCCGGTCTCGAGGCGGCCGTAGGAATAGTCGTGAAAGGCCTTGGACCGGTAGGGCGTTCCCCGGCCGTCCACCTGCAGGGTGACGAATCCCAGCTGGGCCAGGGCCTGGGCGTTGCCGCCCGCCTGGAACCAGGGATACGCCTGGTTCGCCTGTGGACCGGGATAGATCTCCTCGATGACCGGGTACCGCCGGGTGAAGTCGAAACCGCGGGGCCGATAGAGATTGCCGAAGATCTCGGTCCGGCCATCCCCGGCCACGAGGCGAAGCCGCTCGGGAGCCCGCCATCCCGCGGCCACCAGCTTCGCCACATCGGCCCGTTCCAGCTCCACCCGCGTCTCGCCATTCGCCGAGCGAAGCGCAGTGACCGGCGGCCGATCCCAGCGCGAGTACCGGTCCACGAACCAGCGGCCCGAGGGCGCGAACCCGATTTCGTGATCGGAATCCTCCGGGGTGAGGAGCGTAAGTCCGGTTCCGTCGAACGACACCCGGTAGAGGTGCCGTAGATACGGATCGCGTCCCGGTTCGCGCCCCGCTGCCAGGAAGTACACCTGGCCCGCGGCCTCATCGACGCGAAGAAGGCGGATGACCACCCAGGGGCCGGAGGTGAGCCGCCGGATCACGCCGCCGGTCCGGCCGTCCACCAGATACAGGTGGGCCCAGCCGTCGCGCTCGGAAAGCCAGATGACCTTGCCGTCGGCCAGCGGGTGGAAATCGCGCTGTCCCAGGCTGAGCGACGGCTCGGCCAGCGTGGCATTCCACTCCTCGGCCAGGCGGCGGGCCGTGCCCGTCTCCGGATCCACCTGGTAGAGCGCAAAGGCGTGGCCCCCCCGCTCGCTTTGCATCACGTACAGCCGCTGCCCGTCGGCGCTCCAGCGGACCTCGTTCCAGGTGATGGGATCGACATAGAGGACGATGGACGGCGGGAGCTGCACTGGAACGGCGGTCCCCCGCGCCGGATCGAACACGATGAGCGAGGCCCGCGTCACGACGGAGTCTCCCGGGAGCGCGTAGCGAAACGCAAAAGGCCGGGGCCGCTGGACGCTGTCCGGGACCAGCTGCAGGAGATGCAGCAGGCCCACGCCGCGCTGGTCGAGGCGGTAGCTCACGAACCGGCGGCCGTCGGGCGACCAGAGCACAGCCGGCGGGGCCACCGCGCCGGTCCGGAGCGAGGAGACATAGTATGTCGAATTGCCCGGCATGGAGCCGTAGTCGTATTCGGGCTCGGCGTCGCTGGTGAGACGGGCGGTGGTGGTATCGGCGCCGCGCCTGAGGCCCAGGTCGCCGCCCACCCGCACCACACGCATGGAACTGTCGGGCGACCACGCAGCCCCTGGCTCGGGGCTCCGGGGCGGGGCGGCCTCGACACAGCTCCAGCGCCCGAGACTACAGCGCCAGCGTTTGGCCCCGATGGGAACGGTGAGGCTGTCCCCCCGGGCCGACCAAGCGATCGTGTCGAACGGCAGCGAGTCGGCCCGGACCGCGGCGCCGGACGCAGCACCCAATGCGGTGGCCAGACGAACGTGATCGAACGCATCGGTCACGGAGCGACGGGCCGGATCCGCCAGGCGGAAGCGGTAGCTGGCGTCTCCGGTCCGCACCCGGTACCAGAAGCGGTCGCTCCCCGCAATCCAGCGGGGCGTCACCCGGTTGTGAAAGACCAACCGCTCCGCGTTGGCGGCGAGGAACTGTTCGGCGCGGCGGTAATGGTCCACCGTCAGCGGGGCCGCCGGCAGCTGCAGCAGGAGGAGCGCGAGTAGTGGCATGGAGCAGGGTAAGAGGTGAACGGCGTTGTTGCGCTGAACACAATCCTGCATACAATATTGCAGCATGACACGACTCGCCGCCATCGCCGTCTTCGCCTGTTCCGGCCTTTCCGTCTGGTCGACACCGTCGCTCACAGCCCAGCAGCGCGGGGCCACCGATCCCTTCGCCCCCGTCCGTGCGCATGCCCGGTCCGCGGTGAGCGACAGCGGCGTCCCGTCGCTCGCGGTGGCGGTGGCGAAAGGCGGCAAGATCATCTGGGCCGAGGGCTTCGGCTGGGCCGACCGGGAACAGCGGATTCCGGCGACCGAGCACACCACCTATTCCCTGGCCTCGATCTCCAAGCCCATCACCGCCACGGGACTGATGATTCTGGTCGAGCGGGGCAAGGTGCAACTGGACCGGCCGGCCAACGAGTACCTGGGTTCCGGCAAGATCACGGGTCTGGCGGGGGACGCGGCCGCAGCCACGGTGCGGCGGGTGGCGAACCACACGGCGGGGCTGCCGCTGCACTACGTGTTCTATTACGACGGCGCGGTGGACCGGGTGCCCACGATGGACGAGGCGATCGCCCGGTATGCCATCACCACCTATCCCCCCGGCTCCGCCTGGCAATACAGCAACCTGGGCTTCGGCATCATCGACTGGATCATCGAGCGGGCCAGCGGGGTCTCCTATCCCGATTTCATGCGCTCGGAAGTCTTCCTGCCGTTAGGCATGACCCGCTCGTCGATCCATCTGTGGCCCGGGCTCGAGCCGTTCGCCGCCACCCGGTACGACAACCAGGGACACCGCATCCCG
>DASWKS010000523.1:0-6416 GCA_036396495.1 Gemmatimonadales bacterium | reverse complement strand
CAGAGGTGCGCGTAGCGGCCGGAGAAATCGGCGCGGGCGCTGGTGAACAGCACCTTCCGGCCGTCGGGCGTGAACGCCTGGGGAATGTCGCCCCCGGGGTGCCAGGTGAGCCGGCGAGGCTCTCCGCCAGTCGCCGGGATCACATAAACGTCGACGTTCCCGTCGGAGTTGCCGGCGAAGGCAATCCACTGGCCGTCGGGCGAAAACACCGGTGCGGCCTCATCGCCAACGGCCGTTGTAAGCCGGCGGACGTCGTTGCCGTCGGTGCGGGCGGTCCAGAGGTCGCCCGCATAGGCGAAGGCGATCCGGTCCCCGCCTACGGCGGGCTGGGAGAGCAGCCGGGTATCCGTCGTATTTATCTGCGCGAAGACGGGGGCGGCGGCCAGGATGGCCAGAAAGCCGGTGCACCTGACCGAGCGGTGCCGAAGGCGAAGCATCGGAGGACTCCAGATTGAAACGCGAGGATGCAGTCTACCGCGGGGTCCGGCCCGCGGCAAGCACGCGCGGGGCTTGAGCCGCGACCGACGCCGCCGGGGCCTGGTCGGAGGCTTGATTGGGCGGACGCCGAACCCGCGCGATATGACAAGGTGCCCGCCGACGAGTAGCGCGGCTGGCGGTCCGGGCTCCGGCTAGGAGTCGCCGGTCATCTCGCAGCATCCCTCGGGACAGCGGATCCATCCGATCTCGTCGTCCGGCGACCAGCGCCATCGCACCGCGCCCGGAATCGTGAGTCCGGGATGCACCCGGCGGATCACGCAGCGATAGGCGGTGTCCTGCTGGACCGAGATGATCCGGGCCCACCACGGGTCCGCGGCTTTTTTGCAGGTGGTGGCGCCACTGGGCTGTGGCGGCACGCCACAGGAGGAGCGCGGCCCGCGGCAGAGCGAAATCACGTTCATCTGGCGGGCCGGAAGATTGCCGGCGTCGAGGTTGAGGCGCGTCTTGTACTTGGGCAGCGGAGCGCTGAGCGTCACGTAGGCGGCCTCTGTCCAGGTGGAATCGTAGTTCTGCAAGGTGCGATTCCTGAGATCCGGATGCGGGAAGATGGTTCCGATGACGCTGCTGACCAGGAGCCCCGCCGGGGTCGAGTCGGCCAGTGGCTGCTCATCGTACCACCCCTTCATCACGACAGTGCGGCGGTGTTCCTTGGGCAGGGCAGGCCAATCGTGCGAAGGCACGGCCGCGTAGCCGGTCGGTCCGATCTCGCACCAGCCCTTGCCACACCCGAGCGCCATTCCCTGCTGCTGCCCGGGCACGTCGCGGTCCCATCGCGCCACATCCGGATAGTCCTCGCGATTGAACGGAGGATCGGGTCTGGTCCGGACCTGCACCGTCAGGGGTGTGCCGCCGGCGGGAAGGGCGTTGGGCGGGTGGCGTTCGGCGCACCGCTGCTGATTCTGGACCGGAAGCACGTAGGCGTCGTAGGTGGCGGCCTTTTTCCAGAGGTAGACGCAGTTGTGTCCCCGGAGGATGCCCAGGGAAGCGTAATCGCCGTCGAAGCTGAGGATCTGAGCGACCGGCATGGCCAGCAGGGAGGTCTGGGTCTGGTCGAGGAATTCCAGGCTGTCGATCAGTTCGCCCAGTCGCTCGGCGGCGAAGATCGCCACCAACGGTCCATATGTGGGGCTGCCCGGAAGGATGAACCGCTGGCAATCGTGGTACTCGGGAGTCATGGTCAGGCTCCCCGGTACGGCGAGTTCGGTGTAGGCCTGGATCTCCTGTCCGGCGGAGTCCTGAAACCGGATGGCGCCTTCGTAGGGACAATCCGGCCGGAATTCCACCACCAAAGGAACCGGCTCATCGGCGCAGGCGTACATCAGCGGCAGCAACAGTGTGACAGCCGTTCCTGCGCGCAGCGCTTTCGAGAACCGCGGTAGAGCGTTCATACGTTCCCCCCAGGGTCGAAGCGTACCTACTGGAGCAGTCTCTCCATGCGGTGCACCACTGGTCGAAGGTCCGGATCGGCACCGTCCCACAGAATGGTGATAACCCGGGCCCAGGTTCGGGCCGTGCCACGGTCCCCCATCCGGTCATTCAGCACGGCGTAGAGCGCGATCAACCGCATCAGCGAAGCCGTATTCACCGGAGCGGCCAGACGGCGCGGCTCGACCCGGCCGAGCGCCTGCAGGCTCGGCTCGCCCCAGGCCAGGGCTGCCGTGGTATCACCCAGAAAAGCCAGCAGCCGGGCCTCCGGATAGAGTCCATCGAATGACAATGCCTCCGGCAGGACCGATCGCCGCTGCTCGCTGGTGCCCTCGAAGTAGCCGCGGGCGCTGTCCGGACGGCCGGTCCATGCCGCGAGCTGCGCGTCCAGCAGTGGATCGCCGGTTCCTTCCAGCTCGGGTAGAGATTGGAATCGGATCTCGGGGAACGCCAGGGTCGCCGGTCGGGTCAGATACTCCCGCCGCGCATCGACCCGCTCGGCCTGGGGGAGCGACCCGTCGATGGCCGCGGCGACCCGGCGCTCCAGACGGACGATGCTGTCCGCGGGACCTCCGAACGCGGCATAGATAAGGAGAGCCGGCCCGTCCCGGGTTAGGGGGACCGACACTGACGCGGGGGCGCTCCGCCGCATCGTGGCCAGCCCGCTCAAACGGACCGCCTGAGCCACCCGTCCTCGAAGCGCTGCGATGCCGGACAGGGTGTTGGGATCGATCTGCGCCTGCTCGGTTTCCGCCAGCAGGGAATCCGCTAGAGCTCGGACTCGGCGGATCCCGAGGGTGTCCTCCGGTATTGCCTGCCGAAGCCTCAGCCATACCTCGGACGCGCCCACTGCCACCCGCTCGGCCGGCGAGTCCGCCAGCGCCCGGGCGCGCCGCAAGGTGTCGAACGCGGCGGGATGCCCGATCAACTCGAGCGCGATGGCCAGCGCCTCGAAGGCATGCGAGCTGGAGGGGTCTGCCGTGGCCCAGACCTGGGCCAGCTCATGGAAGATCCTTCGCTGCTCGCGGACTGCCTGCTCGCGGCTGGACGGAATCACCCGGGGATCGCCCTGCTGGAGCGCCGCCGTCGGCCAGGGGATGAAGACCAGGCTGTCACCCTCCCAGCCGGGATAGGCCACGAACAGGAGATGTTCCGGTCCGAGTGCCCGGCCGCCCCGGGTACGGCCGAGGCTGGTAAAGAGCAGGTCGCGGACCCGTTCGAAGGATCCAGCGCCCAAGGCGCGGTGAATGGCGGGCTGAAGCGTGAGTGCGCGCCGGAAAGCCTGCACCGCCTCGTGATAACTGCTCCGGTAGCGCCAGCCCGAGGGACTGGCGCGATCGCGAACTACCGCGATGTCGGTCCGCACCACCGTGGCCAGACTGTACCAGGCCGCGAAATCGCGAGGGTCCGCGGCGGCAAGCTCCCGCCAGATCGCGGCAGCTACATCCCGATTGTCGAAGGCGAGCAGGGCTTGGGCAATCCGCTGGCTTCTGAGCCCCAGCCGGTCGGGATTCGCCGCCGCCTGCTGGGCAACGAACTGCCATTCGTCCGGGGTGAGGCCGCGCCAGGCTCTTACCATGGCCTGCCACACCAGCGCCTCGGCGAACCCGGGATCGGCCCGCGCGGCCGCGGCGAACCCGCTGTCCGCGGCGATCAAGTCCCACTCCCCGATGGCCTGGTGACCCCTGAGCCACAGCTGCGCGGCGGGAACGGATCGGGTGGGTGGGAGCTGCAGCGGGGGGCTGATCCGGGGGCCCCGGTGGACCAGCACCTGGCCGGCCAGCCGGGTCATGATCGAGTCGGCGCCGATCAGGGAGGGAGAAAACCCACTCACCGCTTCCGAAAGCGGTTCCGATCCCTTGGTGGCGTCGTAGAGGACCATATGCAACCGGAGCGAATCTCCCACTCGGGATACCTCTCCCCGGAGGAACCGGCCGGCCCCGACCGCCCGGGCGATCCGCAGGGCACCGGTCGCGGTCAGCCGCGACTGCCGTTCTCGCCCGATGGCCTCCTTCACCTGGCCGGCATCGACAAGGGTCAACCCGGTCCAGCGGGCGAAGGCATCCCGCACCAGTTGCTCGTCCTGGAACCGTTCCGTTACATCGGCGCTGTAGTCGAGGGGCAGAATGGCATAACGGGTAGTGTCCAGCTGCAGGCGGTTCACACGGGCCGATTCCGAGAAGATTTCCTGCCAGATCGCCCAGCCGAGCGCCACTGCCCCGAGTACCGCCGCAGTTGCGGTGGCCATCCGCCAGCGGCGCATGGCCCGCAGTCCTGGGGCGACTCCCAGTCCTTCATGCTCCAGCGCTGCGGCGAAGGCGGCAGCGGAGGGAAAGCGGTTGGCGGGCTCCTTGGCCAGAGCTCGCTGCACCGCCTGATCCAGCCATTCCGGCACTTCACCGCGGATGGTGCGAATCGACGGTACCGGCTCGCTGGCGTGCTTGGCCAGTATGGCGCGCGGATCCGAGGCGACGTAGGGAGGATTGCCGGCCAGCAGCTCGAACAGCACGCAGCCCAACGCGTAGATGTCGCACCGTGCGTCGAGGGGCTCCTCGCCGCTCCCTTGCTCGGGCGACATGTAGGCCGGCGTGCCGATGGTCAGGCCTTCGCTGGTGATGTCGCTATCGGTCTTGGCCTCGGTCACGGCCAGGGCAAGGCCGAAATCGGCAACGACCGCGTGGCCATCGGACAGGAGGATGTTGCCCGGCTTGATGTCGCGGTGGAGGACCCCCCGTCCGTGGGCATAGGCCAGCGCGCTGGCCACATCATGGACGATGCGCACCGCCTCATCGATCGGAAGCGGCCCGTCGCGGTCGAGCCGCTGGAGGAGCGACTCGCCCTCCACGTACGGCATGACGTAGTAGAGGAGGCCCTCGGCGTCCCCCGAGTCGTGCAGGGTCAGGATGTGGGGGTGATTGAGCCGGGCGGCAATCTGGATTTCACGAAGAAAGCGGTCACGCCCCAGGGTGACTGTCAGTTCCGGGCGGAGGACCTTTACGGCGACCTGCCGCTGGTGCTTCAGATCGTCGGCGACATACACCTGGGCCATGCCACCGCGCCCGAGCAAGGGCCCAATGCGATAGCGGTCCTGGAGGGCAGCCTGCAATACCTGCTGAGGGTCGACCGGCACCGAAAGGCCAGTGGTCGAGGTACCCTATGATGCTGCCCCGCCCTGGGGGTTCGCAAGCCGGACACCAGGGGGGAGGGCGCACGGTCCGCGGTTGACAACCACCGGGCCGCGGCCGAACATTGCCCAGACGGGGGAGCTTCCATGACGCCCGAAGCCATTGGGCTCGTGCGCGAGAGTTGGGCCCAGGTGGAAGACACCCGGGTGGACTTGGCGCACGCGTTCTACCGCCACCTGTTCGAGATCGCCCCTCACGTTCAGAGCCTGTTCTCCCAGGTGACCGTATCGGTACAGGAGGAGAAGTTTGCCGATATGCTGGGGGAAATCATCCTGGTGCTCGACCGGCCCTATCAACTCCTGCCGCAGATCAGCCTGCTGGGACGGCGACACATGCAATACGGTGTGACCGCTGCGGATTACGCGCCCGTGGGCGACGCGCTGCTGCTAGCCTTGAAGGACCGGCTGGGCAAGCGGTTCACGCCTCGGGACTCGGAATCCCTCCCGCTCCGCGGCCTGGGACTGGCGGGCGTCGAGCGACACGAACATGGTAGGGTCCGCCAGCTCCTCGCCACACAGGCCGTGACAATCGCGCCGGTCGCGAGGAACAGTGAAAGCCGCATCATGGTCGCCTCCGTTCAGCATCGCCTCGAGTCCGGGCAGGGCGGACTGGTCCGTGTTGAACCGGCCAAGCTCAACGGCGACTCTCCCCTGACGTGAAGGAGAACCGCTAACTAACCGAAGGCGTCGAGCGTCGGGCCTCATCGTATCGCAAGCCGCTCGACCCCTCGCCCCGGCCTGCGGTTTTGCGTCGCGCGATCCACAGGTGGGTCTCTCCCAGGAGCCATCGACTGCGAACGACCTCACGCACAACCTTGAGCCCCGTACGGGGTACGGCCTCTTCCCGGACGCGGTAAACCCCTTGGATTGGAGCCTGGAGCAGCCGTCCATCTGGAGCCGGACTGGTGATCCCGTCCGGTCGGATCATTTGGCCGCGTTCCAGGGCGGTCTCACCGGTGAACTGGTCGAGCGAGACAGGCAACATGGGGAACCAGTGCCAGGGTACAAAACTCTGGAGCCGGTAGATGAGCGGCGCCGTGGTGGCGGGAATCGGCTCCCTTGGTTCCCGCGTCGTTGACGCTACGTGACGTTCGCGCCCTGGCCAGGGTAGACCGTCACCGCCCTCGGTGGTCTGCTCGATAGCCCATACCAGGTTGGCCTGCTCGTCGCGCACGAAGCGCACATCTTCGATGTGAGCTCCCGTCAAGCGCGCCGGTCCGACGCTGGGAGGCAGAAGCAGGAAGTCGGCGGGTCGGCCTTCCTGGTCGGCGATCGAGGTGGAGAAGCAGGTCCACCGGGCATCCGAGGG
>DASWKS010000522.1:0-7682 GCA_036396495.1 Gemmatimonadales bacterium | reverse complement strand
AGGCTCAGAACGGACCGGATCGAATGAGCGAGGGGATCGCGGCGATGAAGGCACTCGATCCCCGTGGAGCCGCGGACATCTTCGAAGCCATCCTGGCCGGCGACTCGCTTCAGGCCGAGGCCAACTGGCGCGCCGCCCTGGCGTTGATCGACATCGGGAAGCAGAGCCGGGACGGGGATCGGAATCCCGCTCGCGATTCCCTGTACCGGCTGGCGGAGCGATATGCCCGACGGGCCGTCACCCTGGCTCCCGATTCGGCCGCCGCTCATTTCGCGCTGGCCCTGGCGCTGGGCCGGTCCGCCCTCACCAAAGGCAAGAAGGAGCGGATTCGTTCCGCGCTGGAGATCCGGAACGAGGCCCGGCGGACGCTGGAGCTCAATCCGGAGCACGACGGGGCCTGGCATGTGCTGGGCCGCTGGCATGCCGAAATCGAGCGCCTGTCGAACCTGGAGGAGTTCTTCGCGAGAAGATTCCTGGGCGGCGATGTGTTTGGCGAAGCCTCATTGGCCGAGGCGGTCCGATGCATGGAGCGGGCGGTGGAGCTCCGCGGTGATTTCATTTACCATCGGCTCGACCTGGCGGAAGTCTACGTCGAGCTCAAACGCTGGGACGACGCCCGGGCGCAGCTCAACGTCATCCCGGACCTCCCGGCGCAGGACGTCATGGATCACGTGTACCGGGCCCGGGCGGGCGTTTTGCTCAACAAGATCAGGAACAAGCATTGACGATTGACAATTGACGATTGACGATTGAGCTCCGGAGCGCCTGAGAGCAATCATCAATCGACAATTGTCAATCATCAATTGGCTGTCTCATTCCCGCATCTCCGCCAGCTTCCGGCGGGCCCGTCGGCCGAACTCGTCCACCCGATCTCCCGCTTCGTCCCGCAGTCGGTCGAACTTCCGGCGCAGCCGGCGGCGGGTGGACTGGCCCGATGCCGGCGCATAGAGCATCCCGACCGCTACCCCGGCCAAGGCGCCGATCAGCACCCCAGCCACAAAGCTGCCGGCGCTCCCGGCCCGATCGTCGACCACTTCGTAGTCCTCGTCCTGCATGGGAACCTCACCGAGGATGAGTCCAATTCACCGTGCCTATTGAACGTAGCCCCGGAACGGCGCGGGCATCAACTTGACCTGTCCACCGCCCCGCAACCATGTTCCCCCTTCCCAATGGCTGAATCCCCGATCGCAGCACCCCCTGACCTGCAGCGGCTGCAGGACCGGATCGACGAGCTGGAGCACGAGCGCGCGCGGTTGCTGGGCCTGATCGAGATCCTGCGGGACATCACCGGGGCCCTGCACTATCCCGACATCGTGCAGTCCGTGGCCCGGCGCCTGGGCCACCTGTTCGGCCTGGACCGCTGTTCGGTCTTCCTGGCGGCACGCGCCGGCGGACCCGACGTGCACCTGGTGGCGAGCTATGAGGATCCATCCATCAGGAACCACCTGGTGGACCTGAGCCGGTATCCCGAGATCCGGCGTTCCATCGAGACCGGGCAGGTGGTGTACATCCCGGACGCGATGGCCGATCCCACTCTGGTCGCCGCGGTGCCGCAGCTGGCCTCTCGGCGGGTGAAGTCCATCACGGTCGTTCCCATGACCTGGCAAGGACACGTGATCGGGACCCTGTTCCTCCGCACCTACCGCGAAGGGACGCCGTTCACCGAGGACGACGTGGAATTCTGCCGAGTCGTGGCGGAGGCCACGGCCCGGGCGCTGCGGGTGGCGCACCGAATGGAACGGTTGCAGGCCCGGCAGGGCATGCAGGCGCTGCTGGTGGCGGACCGGGAGCGGGCCGCCATGCTCGCATTCATCCGCCGCCTGGTGGACGCCTTCGGGGATCGGGAACGGGCTTTCGGCGAAAACCTGCTCGCCAAGGTCTCGGTCCAGGAGCTGGATCGCCTGGTGGGGCTTGCGCTCACGGTCATCGGGCAGGAAGCCCGAGGATCCCAGGAGCCGCAGCCGCGGTAACAATGGCCGACGCGCTGTCCCGCCGGGCGGCGGAACTCCGACGAGTCATCGAGCGGGCCAACCGCTCCTACTACGAGCGGGACGCGCCCGAGATCTCCGACACGGAGTACGACCGGCTGCTGCGGGAACTGCAGCAACTGGAAGCCGAACATCCGCGGCTCCGCATGCCCGACAGTCCTACCCAGCGAGTGGGTGGAGCGCCCGCCCAGTCGCTTCGCAAGCACACCCACCAGGTCGCGATGCTCTCCCTCGCGAACGCGTTCTCCGCGGAGGAGCTGACCGCCTGGGAAGAACGGAACACCCGCCTCAATGCCGAGGTGAAACAGGGCGGCTACACCACCGAAATCAAGATCGATGGTGCCGCGGTCTGTCTCACCTACGAGAAGGGCCGGCTCGCTATCGGCGCCACCCGGGGAAACGGCCTGATTGGCGAGGACGTCACCGCGAATCTCCGCACCGTCCAGGACATTCCCCTGCTGCTCCAGGGAACCGGGCATCCGGATCTGATGGAGGTTCGGGGCGAGGTCTACATCCCCTTCGCCGCATTCGAGAAGCTCAACCAGGCGCGGGCGGCGGAAGGAGACCCGCTGCTCGCCAATCCCCGCAACGCCGCGGCGGGCGCGCTGCGGCAGCTGGATCCGGCCATGACGCGCCGGCGCCGCCTCCGGTTTTTCGCCTACACCGCCGAAGAGGTGAAGGGAACGCTGGACGCTCCCACCCAGCATCGATTGATGGCGCTGCTCGAGTCGTGGGGCTTTCAGGTCGCGCCCCACCATGAGGAGCACCGGGACCTGCCGGCGGTCCAGTCCCGCATTCCGGCGTACGAGCATTACATCGAAGCGTTGCCGTTCGCCGCCGATGGGGTGGTGGTGAAGGTGAATCGGCGGGATCTCCAGGAAGACCTGGGCGTTGTAGGCGGGAGGGAGCCGCGCTGGGCCATCGCCCGCAAATTCGCGCCCGAGGTGGCGGTCACCCGGCTGCTGGAAATCCGGATCAACGTCGGCCGCACCGGCGCCCTCAATCCCTGGGCGGTCCTGGAGCCGGTTGAGCTGGCCGGGGTGACCGTCTCCAGCGCCACGCTGCACAACGAAGACATCATTGGCGCCAAGGACATCCGGATCGGCGACTGGGTCGAGGTGGTTCGGGCGGGTGAGGTGATCCCCCAGCTGCTGGGCCCGGTCCGCGACCGGCGGACCGGGGAGGAACAGCCCTTCACCATGCCCAAGGTCTGTCCCGCCTGCGGGCAACCGGTGGAGCGGCCGGTGGACGAGGTGATGTCCTACTGCGTGAACCCGGCATGCCCGGGCCGGATTTTCGAAGGCCTGGTGCATTTCGCGTCCCGGGAGGCCATGGACATCCGGGGGCTGGGGGGCGAGCGGATCAGGCAACTGCTGGCCGCAGGACTGGTTAGGGACGTGGCCGACCTGTACTCCATCACCCCGGCACAACTCGTGCAACTGGAACGGTTTGCGGAGCAGTCCGCCAACCAGCTGGTGCAGGCGATCGCGGCCTCGAAGGAGAAGCCGCTGTCGTGCCTGCTCTTCGCGCTGGGAATCCGACACGTCGGCAAGACGGTCGCCGTGACGTTGGCCCGCCGTTTCGGGTCGGTGGAGGCCTTGGCGGCGGCGGACTTCGACACCATCGAAGGCATCCTCGGTGTCGGTGAGACCATCGCCTCCGTGGTGACCGACTGGTTCCGGCATTCCAAGAACCGGGATCTGATCGACCGCCTCGCCCGGGCCGGAGTGCGGATGAGCGAGCCGCATACGGGGCAGGCGCTGGACGGACCGTTGCGCGGTCAGTCGTTCGTGCTGACCGGGACGTTACCGACGCTCAAGCGGGGCGAAGCGAAAAGCCTGATCGAAGCCGCGGGCGGCCGGGTCGCCGAGGCAGTGTCGCGCCAGATCACTACGGTCGTAGCCGGCGACGCGGCCGGCAGTAAACTGGAGAAGGCGAGGCAATTGGGCCTCGAGGTCATCGATGAAGCGGAACTCAAGCGGCGGATCCAAGTGGCCGTGACGAATGACGGATGAGCGATGACGGAAGTCGTTCGCAGTCCCACAGCCCTATCCCATGCGTCACGGGTCATCACAGCGAGGAAGACCATGTCGGACATCCAGACCGTTGTTCTCGGCCGTCGTTCCCTGCACCAGCTCCGGACGGCGCTGGAGCGATCGCTTGGCGTTCAGGCCGCCCCGTTGCTGCAGGAGGCGGGGTTCGCCAGCGGCGAGGCGATGACCCTGGCGCTCCAGTCCTTCATTTCGGAGCGGTACGGCGTGAGCCGGATGCAGGACCTCGACGCCGAGTACTTCGGGGAGGCTCTGAGCGGGTTCTTCAGCACCCAGGGATGGGGTGAGCTCAGCTTGAGCCCCATGGGTGACCCGGTGCTGCTAGTGGATTCGAGCAACTGGGCGGAGGCGATGCCCGGCGGTGGTCCCTATCCCTCCTGCCATGTATCGGCCGGACTCCTGGCAGACGTGTTCTCGCGCATCGCGGGGGGCCAGTTCGCGGCGATGGAGGTGGAGTGCCGCAGCCGGGGGGACGGCCGGTGCCGGTTTCTGCTCGCCGCGCCCGAGACGCTGACGCTGGTGTATGAGCGCATGACCCACGGAATGAGCTATCAGGCAAGTCTGGGGGGGTAGAAGCGGGTTCCGAGTTCCTGGTTCCTGGTACCACGTGCGGTGCCGAGTGAATCGTTCCAGGGCGGACTACACCTGGCACCCGGCACCTGGCACCGCACCGAGCACCGCACGTGGTACCTGGAACCAGGAACCCGGAACCCGGAACCCGGAACCCGCTTAGAACAGCTCGACCCCCTCCACAATTACATCCGGCAGGCAACGCGATCCAATCCAACGCGCGTTCGCGCCAACCAGCACGACGCGATTTAGCCACTCAAACACATTGCCCTGCAACATCACGCGCTCGTAGCGCCCGGTGATCTCTCCCCGCTCCACCCGATAGGCCCACGGGGTCGTCAGGGCAATTCGTCCATCGTGACAGTTGCCCCCCGGCCAGGGCAGCTCGCGTATCAGGACCCCATCGCCCAGCTCGCCCGGGATTGCGGCCGTGGAGGTTTTGCCCGGCTCCAGCACCAAGTTGGACCACCCGGTCCAAGGCGGTGCCCCCGGTGAGCGGCGTCCGTGGCCGCTGGCGGGAACCCCGTAGCGCGTGGCGCTGGCCAGATCGGCCAGGGCGGCTCGCAGCACGCCCCGCCGGATAAAGACCTGCCGGCGGCATACCACTCCTTCGTCATCCACCGGACGAGAGCCAGGCCGACCCTCAGCCAGGGGATCGTCCACCAGCGTCAGCTCTGGTGACAGAACCGGCTCGTCAATGCGACCGGCCAGAGGTCCCGCGTCGGACCAGACATGGCGGGCGAGCAAGGCCTGACCCACCGGGGTCAGGAGCGCACCGACCGCCCGCGGCTCCAGCCACACTCGAACCGGCTGGTCGCTCGGGCCCTGGTCCAGCAACGGTGGAGCCAGGCGCTGGTCGACCTCGTCAACCAAGTCAGCCAACAGGACCTCGCTCGGGACGGCGGCACCAGCCGTATGGAGCCGCAGCATGACCGGTCCTGCCGAGGGTGCGGCTCGCACCCGCAGCCCCAGGCCGGCCAGTGTCACATCGTAGCCAGCCATGACACCATGGGTGTTGGCGACTTCCACCCGTCCGCTGGAGCGCTCGGCCCAGGTTTCGACCTCGCGTCCCGTGACCGTGAGCCGGTCGCGTAGTTGCCGGGCCAGATTGATCAGGTCGGGTGGCCCCATCGCGGCGGTCGCGGGAAAGGCGGTGACCACGTTAGGAAGGGGCGACGGGGCGGGCGCCAGAAGGGTGGACTCCGCCCCGTATTGGGCACTCTGCAGCGCGCTCTGTATCAGCGGCTCGACCAGGGTGTCATCGCGAACGGCCAGGCCCAGGCGACCATGGTTCTCCACCCGGAGGTGAACCTGGTGGGTTGCCACCCGCGATATTTCCTCCCGGGCCTCACCCGAAATGACCGTGACGGTCTCGTCACTCTGAACCAGCGAGTCGGCGAAGCCGCACCGCGGCCGGACGGCCTCCATCACCACTCCAATCACGCGACGTCTCCCGCCGAGACATCGACCAGGCGGACATGGGGCGCGCCGGTGCTCACGGCGATGCGACCGGCCCCGGCGCGATCGCACCAGGCAGCGGCGGGGTCCCACTCGAAGTCTCCGCCCACCAGATCGATCTGGCCCAGCAGCACCAGGGCGTCACCTCCGAGAGTCACCCCCTTTATGGGCTCGCTGGGCTCCCCATGGCGGATCACCTGGGCGAAGCCCGCCCGGAGCTCGGCCCTTCCCCCGCCCAGGCTGGCCCCGACCAGGTCCTCGACCAGAATCCCGAGGGAAATCCCGTCGAGCAGATCGGCCAGGTCCGTCTTGCCGCTGGCGATGAAGGTATTGGAGAGTCGAGCCCGGGGGATGTCGAGTCCGACGCCGTACCCGCTCCCGGTGGGAGCCGCTCCGGCCCGGGCGGCCGAACTCCGGGTATGGACGTGCCCCACCACGACCCCGTGCTGCACCAGGGTGGTCTTGCGGGGCTGAAGCCCCTCGTGATCGAAGGCCCGGGTTCCCCGCAAACCATCAGCGGTAGGATCGTCGCCGATGGTAAGGCTGTCAGGTCCCACTCTGGTCCCCAGCGGCAGGGGTGCGCGAACGTCGCTGTCGCCATCCGCCTCACAGAGATGCCCCACCACCCGATGGGCCATCATCCCGGCCGCCCGGGGTGCCAGCACGATGGGGTAGCGACCAGCCCGGATCGGCGCGGCGTGCAGCAGCGCGACCGCCCGCTCGGCGATGGCGGGTGCAGTGGCGACGCCGGACTCGAGATCCGACCAGGATCGAGCGGCGAGACTGTCCACCACCCGTTCGGTGGTTCCCGCCTCATCGGCCGTGGCGATAACCGAGAGCGCGAATTCGGGGCGGGCCTCGGCCAGCGCGATGCCCTCGGACGTCACCACCATGGTTTCCACCAGCTCGTCGACATAATGGACCCGGGCGTCGATCACCCGGCGATCGGCCCCGAAGAGTGCCGCCGCCACCAGGTCGGTCAGCTCGAGCTTGCGGGCGATCGAGACCGCCGCGGGATCCGCAGGAGCGAGACACTGCACCGCGAGCTGTCGGGCCGGCAGGGAGGGCAGGGTCGGGCCGGGGCGGGGGGGAAGGGCCAATGCCTGCTCGTGGGCCCGTCGGATGGCGGAGGGAAGGTCATCCAGACTCCGGAAGCTGCAACTACCCCAGGCGAAACCGGGAGCGAGGCACCGCACGACCCCACCGGTGAACGACCGCTCGGTGATCGCCTGAAGACGACGGCCGTGATGGAGGATCGAGACCCCCCGGCGACGTTCGAAACGGATGTCGGTGAAGGCGGCGGGTGAGGAGACAGCGGCGGCGGAGAGCTCGGCCCTCACTCCTCGCCCGCCAGGTAGGCGGCGAGGTCGGGCCGAACCACAATCTCGCCGTTGATCACAACCTCGCGATCCCAGGGCAGCACGATGAGCTTGTCGGTCTCCAGGGCGTAGAAGTCGGGCTCATACTGGCCGGTCCGGATGGAGACGGCGGTCCGGACTTCGCGAGGCCGTCGGCCCAGGACCTCGTTCAGCGCCAGCTTGAGGGTGTGTCCCGAGTCGCAGGTCTCGTCCACCAGCAGGACGCTCCTGCCGGCGACCGCGGCGGGGGGGGGAGA
>DASWKS010000521.1:0-5326 GCA_036396495.1 Gemmatimonadales bacterium | reverse complement strand
CGGGATGTACTTCGTCCCCCACCCCTTGGCCGCCGACACCTTGGTCAGCGCCGCCGTCAACGTCGTCTTCCCGTGGTCCACGTGGCCAATCGTGCCGACGTTCACGTGGGGCTTGGTACGCTCGAACTTTGCCTTGGCCATAATCGGTGCTCCGATGAAATGCGGCACTCGGTTCAGGGCGGGCAGGCGGGCGGACGGACAGACGGGCGGTGTATCGCCTGGTTGCCCCGCGCGGCGGCGCCGACCGGTTAGGGACCAACGGGCGCGGGTGAGGTGGGGCGACCGCCCGCCAGTCCGTCCGCCCGTCTGCCCGACTTTACCAGAGCTCGCGACCGGGATCGAACCGGTGACCTCATCCTTACCAAGGATGTGCTCTACCGACTGAGCTACGCGAGCAAGCGGGCGACGGGGCTCGAACCCGCGACCCTCAGCTTGGAAGGCTGATGCTCTACCAACTGAGCTACACCCGCAACTAGGACGGTCGGGCGGACGGACGGACTGACGGACGGTTTGTTGCCCTTGCCAGTGACGTTCCGAGCGCGTTCACAATACCGTCCGTCAGTCCGTCCGCCCGTCGGTCCGTCCCATGGTGGGGGTAGGATTCGAACCTACGTAGGGCGAAGCCCGGCAGATTTACAGTCTGCTGCCATTAGCCACTCGGCCACCCCACCCGACCTGCCCTGCCAGTCGGCCATCGACACGAAGCCCCGCAACACCAGGCGGGGTTCACCAATCCGACGACCATCCTGCCAAACTGGAGCTGACGAAGGGACTCGAACCCTTAACCTGCTGATTACAAATCAGCTGCTCCGCCAATTGAGCTACGTCAGCCGGCGCTGGCCCGCGGAAATCCGACAGACGCTTATTCTATCTAGACTTAGCCTCGGGGTCAACGAGGAAAGCCACCTATTTTCGCACCACTTCGGCCGTGCCATCTCGGCGGTCGCGGACCTCGAAACCGTGATCGGCGAGCAGCTGCCTGATTCGGTCCGCCTCGGCAAAATCACGACGGGCCTTGGCATCGGCCCGCGCGCCGGCCATTTGCCTGGCCCATTCGAGCCGCTCAGCCCCGTCCGCGGGAGGGGTATCGGACGTGAGGATAACCGCGGTCCTCGACTCGCCACGACCGATGGCGGCGATCTCGGCTACCTGGGGAATCGTCGAGGCGTCCAGGACGGAATCGGTCAGGCGCCATGCCGCCACCACTTGCGGGCCCGGCTGCTCTCCCGCGTCGAGCAGGCGGTTCCCTTCGGTCACGAACGTGAAGACCGCGGCCACCGCCTGGGGCGCATTGAGGTCGTCATCCAGCCCCGCCGTGAAGTCGCGCCGGAGCCGCTCTCCCGCGGCGAGGAAGGCCGACCCGTCGAATCCGCGCTCGGCCTCCCTGAGCCGGCGGCCAAATTGGCCCAGCCGCCGCGCACCCTCGCTCGCGGCGCTGAGGGCCTCGTCGGTCAAATCCAGCTTTTGGCGATAATGAGTCTGGTACAGGAGCAGGCGAATTGCCCCTGGATCGACTCCATCGGCCTTGAGATCGCGCGGGGTGGTGTAGTTCCCAAACCGCTTGGACATCTTGGTCCCGCGGACATTCAGGAACTCCCCGTGCATCCAGACCCGGGCGAACTCGGCCCGGCCGGTATAGGCGCAGGACTGGGCGATCTCGTCTTCATGGTGGGGGAAGATCAGGTCCACCCCGCCCGCGTGAATGTCGAGCACGTCGGTGCCGTACTGCTGCCCGATGAGATCCAGCGCCATGGCCGAGCACTCGAGATGCCAGCCGGGCCGGCCCCGGCCGAAGGGAGCATCCCAGACGGCCTGGACCGCCTCGTCTTCCGGCCGGGCGGCCTTCCAGAGCGCGAAGTCGCGGGCATCCTCTTTGGCGTACTCGTCGGTACTGACCCGCGCGCTGGCCCCGGCTTTGAGCTCGCGCCGGTCGAGCTGGGAGAGACGCCCATACTCCGGGAAGCGCTCGATGGAGAAATAGATCGATCCATCCTCGCCCCGGTAGGCGACGCCTTTGGCCAGCAGACCTTCCACCAGCCGGATCATCTGGGGAATGAAATCGGTGGCCCGAGGATACGCGTGCGCCGGCCGAATGCGCAGGTAATCCCGGTCCTGAAAGAACGCCTCGGCATACGGCGTCGTGAAATCGCGAATGGCGACGCTGCGCGCTCCCGCTTCCTTGATGATCCGGTCATCCACATCGGTCAGGTTCATGATGTGAAACACCTGGTATCCGCCGGCTTCCAGCCAGCGGCGCAGGAGATCCTCGAACAGAAAGGTTCGGAAGTTCCCGATGTGGGCGAAATTCCAGATGGTCGGACCGCAGGTGTAGAGGGTGACCCGGGGCGGCGCGATGGGATTGAAGGGCTCCACCCGGCGGGTGAGCGTATTGTAGAGCTCGAGCGTCACGGATTCTCCTCGGCGGCTACGGGACCTTCATCCCCTCGCGATCGATCCGGATCTTCATGCGGCGGCGAAACTCCCGGGCCGCCGCCCATTGTTCGCCGGGCTGAGTCCGGATGAGGGTGCGGATGACCATCTGGTATTGGTCATGCTCTCTACCCCAGCACTTCGGGCTCCCCATCCAGTCGCAGGCGCCACGCCTGGTCCGTCGCGAAGTTCGCCGCTTCCTCCCGGAAGACTCCCAGCGCCCGGTCGATGTCGGTCCGGTACGCCACCCCGATTTCAACCACGGCGCGGGCCCGGCCGCGAGTCAAGTTGCTGACGACGCCGATCTGGCCGTTGGGAATGATGTGCACCACGCCGTGCAGATCGCGCAACACGACCACCCGCAGGGTCATGCGCTCCACGGTGCGGTCTTACCGGCAGCCTCGACGATATCACCAACCGCAAATTGATTCTCCACCAGCATGAAGAAGCCGGAGATGATGTCCTTCACCAGGCTCTGCGCCCCGAAGGAGATGGCCAGCCCCAGGATCCCCGCGCCGGCCAGGAGCGGCGCGATATCGATGAACAGGTTGAGGCTGAGCAGTCCATGAGTCGCCTGGCGACCAGACGAACCAGCAGGTTCGCCAGGGCGCTTTGAAGCGAGAAGCCCTGCATAGGGGGAAAGCTAGTCACGGGCGCCGGTCGGGTTTATTGGGATCTGGTCCGCGCAATCCGGATGCCGGAACCTTTACTCGTGTTTCCCACTCTGAGAAATGGTCCCCGCGGTCCTTCTGCTCGAAGTGGCAGGCGACGCGTTCGCCCTGGAACACCTGGCCCGGCTGGTGGGACGGGTGTTTCGGGGTCCGCGGGAAATCGCCATCCCTCTGGGCGACCAGACCCCCGAAGAAATCCTCTCGCTGTGCGTGTCGTTACAGGTTGGGGTGCGCCGCAGCCGGGTGGTGTCAGGGACGAAGCAACTCCTCGTGACCTAGAGTGGAAACCGCAACCGCCACCGGGGGATCGCGGCTCCAATCGCCGCCCCCACCAGGGCGCCCCCCACCGCGCCGATCCCGAACCCCACTGCTCCACCCTCGAGCCCGATGTTCTCGCAGTCGGACTCACACAGCCCGGAAGCGAGCAGCCCGACAAAGATGGCGGTGCCTACTCCGCCGGTGATCGCCCCCACGATCGCCCCGGTCCTGGTGGACCGCTGGCGGGCCCAGGCGGAATCCACCTGGCCCAACGCGATCGACCGCTCGCCGCTCGCCGTTTCCAACCTGGCGGCACCTCCGCCCAGGGCCATGAGCCGTCCGGTCAGCCGGGCACCCTGGAGCCGGAGCCGCACCACCGAGTGGCGGGCCGCATCCGGCGCCAGGGCCTGGTCCAGGGACTGCGCGGCCAGCGGCGCGACTCCGGCCCCCAAGAGCAGGGCCGCCAGGGGGCCCCACCCCGCAAACCACCGGATCATGTGGATCACCACCTCCAGCCCAGGCCTACCGTGGCCGTCAAGAAAGTCCTGCCGTCCAGGTCGGCACTCTGGAGGCTGGTGTGTATCCGGAATTCCGCGGCGAGACCAATGGGAGACCGGGAAGGGACCTGACGCAGACCGACTCCGCCGCTCACGTCGAATGCATTCTCGGTCGGATATCCGCCTCGGGCGGATTCCCAGAACTGGAGCGCCATGCCCCCGGTGAGATACGGCCGCCACCCTCGACCGGCCAGGTCGTAGCGGGCGACGCCACCGGTGGTCACGGTATTCTCGGGACGGCTGCTTGGGCTGAGCTCCCGGCCGGCGGTGAAGTACCAGCCGATTTCGGGACCGAGGGCGAACCGTCCCACCACAAAAGTCAGGCTGGTGTTGAACCCGGCCCGCGGACCCTCCGACGGATCGAGGGGAGCGGTGAGCCCGCCCTGCAGCAGCAGCGCACCGGTCTCCTGCGCGCCCACCGGCCGGGCGGCAAGCAGCGCGCCGGCGGTCAGGACCAGCAGGCCGTGTCGCATGAAGGAACCTAACGACCAAGGAGCGGCTCGGGTTCCAGCGCACCGAGCCCCGGCCTGAAGGCCGGGGCTCGCCCGAAATGCCCACCACGCACCAGCTATTTGATGGCGATTTTCGCCTTGGCTGTCGGCTGATGCTTGGGCAGCTTGACCGTCAGCACGCCGTTCTCATAGGTGGCGACCACCTCGCCCTCGATGACCGGCGCCGGGATCCGGATGGAGCGGACGAAGCGTCCCTCGGCCCGTTCCTGCCACAGGAACTCCTCCCCCTTGAGCTCGGTGCGGAACTCACGCGTGCCCGCGATCGTGAGTACACCGGACTCATACTTGACATCGAGATTCTCGCGGTGGAATCCGGGGACCTCGAGCCGAACCAGGAACTCCTTTTCGGCCTCGGTCAGGTCCAGCGCGGGCTCCCACCCGGCCTCGGCAGTGAGCACCGGAAGCTCGGGAAACAGGGGGCTCCGGAACAGTCGCTCGAACATGGTGTCGAACTCGCGACGAAGTGCGGGCATCGGCGCAGCTTTCATGAGTTTCATACGCACCTCCGGACAGCGGGCGGCAGGACGGCAGGAGAGCGGACCGGTAAGGCATTGATTCTGTCCGTTCGGATTCGAGCGGGCAGGAACCTGCCGCCGACCGCGGGATTCCGCCTTACCGCCCACCACACTACAACCGGGGCACTGAAACCATGTTGAAACGGCGCTGAGACTTTGCTCAGACGAGATGAGGCTCAGACGGTCCGGCGGCAGGTCGAGATCCCCAACAGAGTGTACAGAGGACAGCGCCCCATCAGGGCGGTCGCGATCAGCATCAGACCGATGAGCGTGAAGTACCGGAGCGGCGGCTGGAGCGCACCGTAGAGACCCAACAGCAGCACGCCGGCAATACCACGGATGACACGATCCCAACGGCCGACATTCTGCCTCATGGCGCGGCT
>DASWKS010000520.1:0-3526 GCA_036396495.1 Gemmatimonadales bacterium | reverse complement strand
TGCGGCTGGAAGGCCGCGTCGAGCGGCGCCGCCGTCAGCGCATGGATGTAGTTCGCCAGGGTCTTTGCGGCCACGTGTCCCACCACTTCGAGTACGTGCGCCTTGCTGTACCCAACCGCGAGGAACCCGGCGACCTCCTCGGGCACGAACCCCTTGTGGCGCACCACGGCCCGGGTAAAGCTGATGAGGCTGTCGATTTTGTGATCCGGCACCGGCGCGCCGGTGCGGACCGCTGCGACAACCTCGGGCCGCGCCCGGAGGATCCCGGCAATGGTCGAATGCGCCGCCACACAATAGCTGCAGCCGTTCTCGGTGCTCACCGCGATCTTGACGAGCTGTCGCTCCACCGGCGACAGGAGGCCCTGGTCGAGGCCGGCATCGAGCCCGAGCGCGCCCTCGAGCAACGCCGGGGATTCCGCGAACGTGGCATACAGGTTGGGGATGAAGCCGAGGGCCTGGTCCACCTGCTGGAGCAGGGGCCGGGAGCGTCCGGGGGCGTTGGCGATGGTATACTGGACAAAGTGCGGCATGACCTCTCCACGGTAAGGGGTGTTGCAGTCGGCCCGGGCGGCAGGCCCTGGCTGGATTACCAGTAAACACATATTTTACCGGTATGGTTCCCCATGAGCTTCTATTTCCTCGGCGAGCGGTTGGTGGTCGATCTCCTGAACACGGTGATTGCCCCGGACGGCCGGGTCCAGGATCTGCTCGGCACCAGGGAGGAGCTCGCCGCCTGGGCCCGGGCGTCGGGGCTGGCGCAGCCGGGAGAACTGAGGAGCAGCAGTCCCAGGCTGAGACGGGAGCCGGGGACCCTTCGCATTTTTCGCGAACAGCTACGCCGGGGACTGCTGGCCTGGGCGGCCAGCGGCAGGCCTAGCCGGACGTTGGTCACCCGGCTCAACCGGGAGCTGGGTCGCGGCCAGGAGAGAATGGAGATCGGTGTTAGGCAGGGCCGGGCGGTAATTCGGCGCAGGGCGCAGGGCAGCCCGCTCGATCGGCTGTACGCCGCCGTGGCCCGATCGGGAGCAGAGCTGCTGGCGAGCGGCGCTCCCCGCCGCCTGCGCAAATGCGCTAACCCCTCGTGCCGGCTCATGTTTTACGATGTGTCCAAGGCGGGTCGGCGCCGCTGGTGTTCCATGCGGATGTGTGGCGCGCGCTCGAAAGTCCGCGCCTGGTATCTGCGCCGCCGGCGTGATCCTCGAGCAAGAACTGGCAGGTAAGCGGGAGCCCCGCCGTCAGGGCGACACCGACGTCGGCCGGTCGAGCTGCTAGAGGCTCAGCGCCGGCTGGCGGCCGCGGCGGCCATGCTGTTCCGGGGGCCGATCATTTGAGAAGCTCGTGCTCGACGACATACCGCACCAGATCGGCCCGCGACTTCAAGCCCATCTTTTCCAACAACCGGGAGCGGTACGTACTGATCGTCTTGGAGCTGAGATTGAGCTGCTGGGCCACTTCCTTGATCGCCATCCCGCTGCCGAGCGCCCGAAGTACTTCGAATTCCCGATCGCTCAGTCGTTCGTGGGGCGCCCGGGTGGTACCGGGGTCCACCAGATCGGCCAGTTTCTCGGCCAGAGCCGCGCTCACGTACTTACCGCCCCGCGCCACCCGGCGAATGGCTTCGACCAGCTGCTCGGGCGAGTGATCCTTGGTCAGGTATCCCGCGGCGCCGGCCCGTAAGGCTCGCACCGCCCATTGATCCTCCGGGTGAACACTCAGGACCAGCACCCTGGCGCTGGGGTGCCGATCCCTCAGCTCCTTGAGTGTCTCTACCAGGGTTGAGCCGGGCATGCTTACATCGAGCAGCACGACGTCCACGGCAGCTACGGAGAGCAGACGGAGCAGCTCCGCCGCGCTCGCGGCCTCTCCTGTCACCGATATCCCCGCTCCCTCACTCGCGATTCGGCGGAGGCCCTCCCGGACGATCGGGTGGTCGTCGGCAATGGCGATCCGGATCATCGCGTGTTGCCGGCACCGAGGGGGACCTTCAGCGACACGGTGGTGCCGAGCTTCGGTTGCCCGGCGATGCGCAATTCGCCCCCGCAGGCCACGGCGCGCTCTCTCATCCCGATGAGTCCCAGCGACGCCGTCCCCTCCAGCTGCTCCGGCCGAATGCCGACGCCGTCGTCCGACACCTCGAGTGTAAGCAGCTCACTCGTCTGAATGAGGCGAATCGTCACGCGCCGGGCCTTCGAGTGGCGTGCCACGTTGGTGAGCGACTCCTGAAGAATCCGGAATGCGGAGCTGCCCAGGTCATCCGGAATCTCACAGCCATCGGCACACACCTCCATGACGACCTCGATCCCGGTCCGGGCCCCGAACTCCTGTCCTTGCCACTCGAGTGCGGCCGCGAGTCCCAGTTGATCCAGGATGCTCGGCCGGAGCGCGGTGGCGATCCGGCGCACGGCACCAAGCGTCCCGTCGATTCGCTCGATGATCGAAGCGCATTGGGCTCGAACCGCGTGATCCATGGCGACCCGGTCCTTCATCCACGAGATGTCCAGCCGCAGGCCGGTCAGCGCCTGCCCCAGCTCGTCATGGATTTCCCGGGCAATGCCGGTTCGTTCCTCCTCGCGCACCCGCTGGAGACGGGCCGCCAGGGCCCGGAGCTGCTCCCGGGAGGTCCGGATCTCTTCCTGGGCTCGATGCCGCTCGGTCACGTCCCGCTGGATGCCGAAGTGACCGGCGATGCGCCCCCGGTCATCGTAGATCACCATGTAATCCCCCTCGATCCGCATGGGGGTTCCGTCCAGGCGCCGCTCGTCGGTTTCGTTATGTAACCGGCCCCGGTCGAAGAACCCGCGCCAGCGGGTCTTGGCCGCGGCCGGGTCGTGCGCAAACATCCGCCCCGGCGTCATCCCGAGCAGTTCGTGAGGCGATGAGGCGTTGAACTGGGTGACGATAGCGGGGTTGACCTTGGTGACCCGCTCATGCTCGAACACGAAGTCCATCACCTCATCCTTGTCGACATGATCTCCCCACTCCACCGGTTCCTCCAGCATCATGATGAAGAACCCATCGAGAGACTGGGAGAAGAACAGCTCCAGCAATCGTTCATTCTCTAGGCCGGCCGTAGGAGACATGATCGAAGCCATCCAGGGGGAGAATGAAAGATACCGTGGCGGTGGACTAGAAGGCCTTTCTGGGCTCTCCGTAGATGATGTTGTCCAGCACCACCAGGTCCGCCGTGCCGCGCGCGGAGACGTCGTTGACGTTGGCGCCCAGCGCGCCGGTGCCGAGCGTAATCCGGGCCCGGGCGATGATCGCGTCGGCGAAGGTGGCCCCGACAAAGGACAGGCCCGCCGAGTCGGACCGGATCGGTGCGATCAGGGTGCCGAGGCTGGAACCATCCTGGGCGAACAGCTCTATCGTGGTCCGGTCCGCCAGATCCACATCGCTGAATACGATCCCGAAGCCGCGGACGAGCGCCGGTGTCGGCTGGCCGGCGACCTGGAAGAGCTGGTCGAGCTGATTGCCGCCGACGGGCGAGAAGATGATAGCGGGACTGAACGCGGCGAATTCATTCCCG
>DASWKS010000519.1:0-1561 GCA_036396495.1 Gemmatimonadales bacterium | reverse complement strand
GTGGCCTCCCGCGTGTCCAGCCGAGGGCTCCTCGCCCCTTCGCATCGTTCCGAGGCTCGGAATGACCCTCGACGGGGGGCTGCCCTCTCACCCCGGCGTCCTGTGCCCACCTTTCAGTTTCCGGTTTGCGGCTATCCGCTCCGCTGCCCGCGCTCAGCTTGCCGCTCCAGGTCGACTGATCGAACCTTCACCCTCCACCTCTGACCACCGTCCACTCACCACCAACCACTCTCCTAGGTATAATCCCTCCATGCCCCCGAGAGAACGCGTCTACCGGACCGAGGCGATTGTGCTGCGGCGGCGCGATCTCGGGGAGGCAGATCGAATCCTCTCCGTCTTCAGCCTCGATCGCGGGAAGCTGCGCCTGGTGGCCAAGGGCGTGCGGCGCCCCGGTTCGCGCAAGGCGGGCCATCTCGAACCGTTCACCCGCGTCCAGCTCCTCGTGGCGCGCGGGCGGGATCTCGATCTGATCACGCAGGCGGAAGCGCTCGAGCCGCACGCCGCCCTCCGGTCCGATCTGATCCGGTTGGGCCATGCCGCGTACGCCGTCGAGCTGCTGGACCGGTTCACCGTCGAAGAGGGCGGCCACCGTCTCCTGTACCACCTGCTCCGAGAGACGCTCGAGCGGTTGGCGGGAGGCGCCTCCCCGGCGGTCGCCCTGCGTTTCTATGAGCTGCACCTTCTGGAAGGCGCCGGTTTCCGGCCGGAGCTCGAGCGGTGCGTCGCCGGTCGGGAGAGGATCCTGGCCGAGGATCAGTTCTTTTCGGTGGAGGAGGGCGGCGTGCTCTGTCCGCGCTGCGGCCCCGGCCGGCCCGGCGCCCGCCCGATCTCAATGGCGGCCCTGAAGGTCTTGCGACACCTCCAGCGTTCGGATTGGCAGGCGGTGGAGGGGCTGGCGCTGCGGCCGCCGGTGCTGGCGGAGGTCGAGCGGGTGATGGAGGCTCATCTCACGTATCTGCTCGAGCGCCGTCTGAATGCTCCCGATTTCCTGCGTCGCGTCCGTCTTCTGCTGCAGGGCGCGGCCGGGGAGTGGTCGTCGCTGGCGGAGCCGGTTGCGGATGCCCCGGGCGCTGAGGCGGCGCCGGCGTGAAGCCCCCTGCGACGTTTCAGGACGTCATCCTCCAGCTCCAGCACTTCTGGGCGGAACACGGTTGCCTCCTCTGGCAACCGTATTACTCGCAGCTGGGGGCGGGGACGATGAACCCGGCCACGTTCCTGCGCGTGCTCGGGCCCGAGCCCTGGCGTGTTGCGTATGTCGAGCCTTCGGTGCGACCCGACGACGGACGATACGGGGAGAACCCGAATCGGATGCAGCAGCACTATCAGTTCCAGGTGATCCTCAAGCCGGATCCGGGAAATCCGCAGGAGATCTATCTGGAATCGTTGCGCCGGATCGGAATCGATCCCGCCGTCCATGACGTCCGCTTCGTGGAGGACAACTGGGAATCGCCCGCCCTGGGCGCGTGGGGCCTGGGCTGGGAGGTCTGGCTGGACGGGCTCGAGATCACCCAGTACACGTACTTCCAGCAGGCGGGCGGCCAGGCGCTCGATCCGGTCTCGG
>DASWKS010000518.1:0-5361 GCA_036396495.1 Gemmatimonadales bacterium | reverse complement strand
TGTCGCTGGGAAGGGCCGGGCTTCTCGGTCGGTTTGGGCGTTGAGGGCGGTGAGGTGCTCGATCTGGAAGCGCAGTTTTCCCGGGCCACCAGAAAACGGAGACTGTCACTCGACGGGGCCGAGACCATTCGGTTGGCCGATGCGGTGGGGCGCTGGCTCGCGGTGGCGTTCCTGCCCACCGACCTGCGGCTGGTGCAGGGCCCGGCCGCCGAACGGCGCGGGTACCTCGATCGGGTGCTGTCGTTGGCCGACCCGGCCTACTTCCGGGCGCTGATCCGGTATCGGGCAGCGCTCGCTCAGCGCAACGCCGCGCTCCGCCAGGGCCGATCCAGCCTGGCCACCAGTTTCGATGGGCTCCTGGCCGGACCGGGCGCCCTGATCACACGTGAGCGGATGCGGTGGATCGAATTCAGCGCCACTCACTTCGCCCGCGAATGCGCGGCCCTGGGCGAAGGGGAGCCGGTCCACCTGAGCTATCGGGGAGACGAATCCCTGGCCAGCGAGGCGGCCTGGCCGGCAGCCCTCGCCGCCAGCGGGCCGCGGGAACTGCTCCGGGGTGTGACCCTGGTGGGACCTCAGCGGGACGACCTGGTGCTGGAAATGCGAGGCCATGACCTGCGGGAGTTCGGCTCGACTGGACAGCAACGCACCGCGGCGATCGCGCTCAAGCTGTGCGAGCTGGCGACGCTGGCAGCGCGGCGGGGCACCGAACCGGCCCTGCTGCTCGATGATGTGTTCGCCGAACTGGATCCGGCCCGACAGGCCGGGCTGGCTGAACGGCTGCGGAGTGCCACCCGGCAGGTGTTCGTGACCTCGCCCCGCAAGGACGAGCTGCCCGACACGCTGGATCTGCCGCTGTTCGAGGTTCGTCATGGCCGGGTTCACGCGGAGGTCTCGGTATGAGCCGCCGTCCTCTCGGGCGGGCCGATGGCAAGCCGCGGTCTCCAGTGCGGCTGGGCGATGCGCTCAAGGAGTACACCGCCAACGCGGGGATCGCGCGGCGGCTGGATCTGGCGCGCGCGGTGGAGGATTGGGCCGACCGGGTCGGCCCCCAAGTCGCCTCGGTCACACGGGCCGAGTCGGTGACACCCGACGGCATTCTCCGAGTGCGGGTGCCCAGCGCGGCCTGGGCCAACGAATTGAGTCTGATGGCGCCGCGGATCCTGGCGAAGCTCAACGACGGTCGCCGGGGACGCATCCGCGAGCTCCGGTTCATCGCCGGTCCGCTGGACCGGCCCTGACCCCCAAAAGAAGGTGAGCATGGCGCAGCCGAACGTTCCCAAGGACAACGGCAACTACGACGCCCAGTCCATCACCGTCCTCAAAGGACTCGACGCGGTCCGCAAACGGCCCGCGATGTACATCGGGTCGACCGGCGAGAACGGGCTCCACCACCTCGTCTACGAAGTCGTCGACAACTCGATCGACGAGGCGCTGGCGGGCTACTGCGACATGGTGGCCGTGACCATTCACGAGGACAATTCCGTCACGGTGACCGACAACGGCCGGGGCATCCCGGTGGACGTTCACCCGACCGAAAAGATGCCCGGCGTCGAGTTGGCACTGACGGTGCTGCATGCCGGCGGCAAGTTCGACAAGTCGAGCTACAAGGTCTCGGGGGGGCTCCACGGCGTGGGCGTGTCGGTGGTGAACGCTCTGTCACAGAGCCTCAAAGTGTGGGTCGACCGCGACGGCAAGCGCCATCACATGGCGTTCGCCCGGGGCAAGACCACCCGCAAGCTCGAGGTGGAGGGGAAGGCCCGCGGGACCGGGACGACGGTCTGGTTCAAGCCCGACGCCGAGATCTTCACCGTGCTGGAGTTCAGCTGGACCACGCTGGCCGACCGGCTGCGGCAGCTGGCCTACCTCAACAAGGGCGTGAAGATCACGCTCAAGGACGAGCGCGAGAAGCCGCAGGAAGAGACCTTCCTCGCCAAGGGCGGGCTGGTGGAGTTCGTGCAGTGGCTGGTCCGGAACAAGAAGACGCTCCATCCCAAGCCGATCGCCTTCTGCGCCGTGAAGGATGACGTAGAGGTGGATGTGGCGCTGCAGTACGAGGACGGCTACAACGAGAACACGTTCACCTTCGTCAACAACATCAATACCCATGAGGGCGGTACCCACCTCACCGGATTCAAGTCGGCGCTCACCCGGACGGTGAATGCGATCGCCAACGACCTGGGCACCCTCAAGAAGGAGAACTTCTCGCTCAGCGGCGAAGACATCCGCGAAGGCCTCACCTGCGTGCTGCACGTCAAGGTGAAGGAGCCCCAGTTCGAGGGACAGACCAAGACCAAGCTGGGCAACTCCGAAGTCGAAGGGATCGTCAAGCAGGTCATCAACGAGTACCTGTCGAGCTACCTGCAGGAGCACCCCGGAGTCGCGCGCAACATCATCGAGAAGGCCGTGAGCGCAGCCCAGGCCCGCGAGGCGGCCCGCAAGGCCCGCGACCTGGTGCGCAAGAAGAGCGGCCTGGAGAACGCGGTGCTGCCCGGCAAGCTGGCCGACTGTTCGCTGGACGATCCGGTGCTGTGCGAGATCTACCTGGTGGAGGGTGACTCGGCTGGCGGCACCGCCAAGCAGGGCCGCGACCGTTCCTTCCAGGCCATCCTGCCGCTCCGCGGCAAGATCCTGAATGTGGAGCGGGCCCGGATCGACAAGATCCTGGGCAACGAGGAGATCCGGGCGATGATCACCGCGATCGGGGCCGGGGTGCGGGAGGACTTCAAGCTGGAGAACGCCCGCTACCACAAGATCATCCTGATGACGGACGCCGACGTCGACGGGGCCCACATCCGGACCCTGCTGCTGACCTTCTTCTTCCGGCAGATGCCGGCGCTGATCGACCAGGGCTACGTGTACATCGCCCAGCCGCCGCTCTACCGGGTGTCCAAAGGCAAGGAAGAGTTCTACGCCTACACCGAGCAGGAACGGGACGATTATCAGAAGCGGCTGGGCGGGAACGGCGTCTACATCCAGCGCTACAAGGGCCTGGGTGAGATGAACAAGGACCAGTTGTGGAAGACCACCATGGATCCCAGCACCCGCACCGTGCTGCGGGTGACCCTGGAAGACGCGGTGGAGGCCAGCAAGCTGTTCGACGAGCTGATGGGCGACGAGGTGGAGCCGCGCCGCCTGTTCATCGAGGCGAATGCGAAGTACGTCTCCAATTTGGATGTCTGACGGACGGGCGGGCAGGCGGGCGGGCGGTCAACTAGAGAGCTCTTCCACTCCCGCCTTGGAAATCCGGTGGCTCACCAGCGGCCAGGGGTTGGCCCGCTCGCCCAGGTGGATGGCCTTCCGCAGGGATTGCAGCGCGGCCTCGGCACTGGCGTCATCCCGGGCGTGCACCGTGGCGAGCAACTGTCCTCGACCCACCCGCTGGCCCGGCTTGACCGGGATCACGAAGCCCACGGCCGGATCGACCACGTCATCCGCCTTGGCCCTGCCGCCCCCCAGACGGATGATCGCGTGACCGACGGCGCGCGGCTCGATCCGGACCACGGTTCCATCTTCGGGACTCCGCAGCGGACGCTGGACCGGGGCCCGCGGTAACCGGGCCGGATCGTCAACCACGCGGGGATCGCCTCCTTGCGCCTCGACCATCTCCCGGAACTTCTGGAGCGCACGTCCCGACTCGATCAGATTCTCTAGCTCCCGTCTCCCGCCCCCCGCCTCCCCTCTCCCGACTCGAAGCATCTCCACCCCGAGCGCGTAGGTCACCTCCATGAGGTCGGCCGGCCCGTCCCCCTTGAGGCCGGCGATGGCCTCGGCCGCCTCCAGCGCATTGCCGCAGGCAAAGCCCAGCGGACGGTCCATCGCGGTAAGCAGACCGATGGTGCGGCAGCCATGGGCTTCGCCAATCGCGATCATGGTCTCCGCCAATCGGCGAGACTGCACCGGGTCGGTGATGAATGCGCCGCTGCCGGTCTTGATGTCCAGCACCAAACCGGTCAGATCCTCGGCCAGCTTCTTGGACATGATGCTGGCGGCGATCAACGGGACGGACTCGACCGTCCCGGTGACGTCACGCAGGGCGTAGAGCTTGCGGTCGGCGGGCACCAGCTCCGGGGTCTGTCCCAGCATGACCACACCCAGCCGGTCGAGTTGGCTTCGCGCTTCGGCCAGGGACAATCCTGTCCGGAAGCCGGCGATGGATTCGAGCTTGTCGAGGGTGCCGCCGGTATGGCCCAGGCCGCGGCCCGAAATCATCGGCACCGCCAGGCCGCAGCAGGCGATCAGGGGCGCCAGCAGCAGCGACGTCTTGTCGCCGACACCGCCGATGGAGTGCTTGTCGACCCGCGCCATGGGGTAGCCGGTGAATTCCAGCCGGTCCCCGGACGTCAACATGGCATCGACCAGCTCGTTGAGCTCGTCCGGGGTGAGGCCCTGGAACACCACGGCCATGGCCATCGCGGCCATCTGGTAGTCCGGAACCCGGCTGGCGACATAGGCGCCGATGAGTTCGCGCCATTCACCGGGTTCGAGGGCGTGGCCGTCGCGTTTACGTTCGATCAGACGGGGGATCATCATGGGCGGAAGGACCGGCAGACGGACCGGCGGACGGGCGGGCGGGCGGTCACGCTGGATGGCCTTGGTCGCCTGCTGCCTGCTCGGCCCGGGCCTTCGGGCCCAGGACGGACCGGGTCGGATGGCCGAGGGGATCGCCGCCATGAAGGCACTCGATCCTCGTGGAGCCGCGGATGCCTTCGAGACCATCCTGGCCGGCGACTCGCTTCAGGTCGAGGCCAACTGGCGCGCCGCGTTGGCGTTGATCGACATCGGGAAGCAGGTCCGGGAGGCGGATCGGAACCCCACTCGGGACTCCTTGTACCGGCTGGCGGAGCGATACGCCCGACGGGGCGTCACCCTGGCTCCCGATTCGGCCGCCACTCATTTCGCGCTGGCCCTGGCGCTGGGCCGATCCGCCCTCACCAAAGGAAAGAAGGAGCGAATTCGCTCCGCGCTCGAGATCCGCAACGAGGCGCGCCGGGCGTTGGACCTCAATCCGGACCACGATGGAGCCTGGCATGTGCTGGGCCGCTGGCATGCCGAGATCGAGCGGCTGTCGAACCTGGAGGAGTTTTTCGCGAGAAAATTCCTGGGCGGTGAGGTATTTGGCGAAGCCTCATTTGCCGAGGCGGTCCGATGCATGGAGCGGGCGGTGGAGCTGCGCGGTGATTTCATCTACCATCGGCTCGATCTGGCCGAAGTCTATGTCGAGCTCAAGCGCTGGGACGATGCCCGGGCGCAGCTCAGGGTGGTCCCGGGCCTTCCGGCTCAGGACGTCATGGATCACGTGTATCGGGCCCGGGCGGACGTGTTGCTCCACAAGATTCGGAACAAGCTTTAGCGGTTTAT
>DASWKS010000517.1:0-20871 GCA_036396495.1 Gemmatimonadales bacterium | reverse complement strand
GCACCACTTCGTGTCGCAGCTTCGCGATCGCGACCTGCCGCTTGCTCCGCAGCCACAGGTGACGGTGCTCGAACAGGAAGGTGGTCCCATGCTCCTTGGGACCGATCGGGAACTCCGTGCTTTCGCCCAGAAGAGTCAGGTCGGAGAGTCCCAGCTCGAACCCGCCCGGCGCCCGCGGCTCGGGCCGGACATCGCCGGCGACCGCCACGCTGGCTTCCTGGGTGAGCCGGCCAAACTGCTCCCAGACTTCCGGCGCTACCTGGTTCTTCACCACCACGCACTGGAGGTAACCGGTGCCATCGCGCAAAACCGCAAAGGCGACCTTCCCGCTGGAACGGGTGGTCTGCACCCAGCCGTTGACGGTGACGCGCTGCCCCGCGTGCGCCGCCAATGCGTCGATAGTGACCCTGGACATGGGGGCGGAGTCTAGCGGCCAGCCTCGACAGCGGCAAGCGGAAAATCCACCCGGCCGGAAGGCCGAAGCGGGGGACCAGAGTCAGCAGATTCGGGGGAGCTGATCTCCCGGCAGCATGTCCACGACCCGAGTGCCTCCCATGAACGTGCGCATGGTGACCATGCCAGGATGATCCCCGATCGCCTCACCGATGACTCGGGCTTCGGCGCCCAGCGGATGGCTGCGCAACGCCTTCAACGCCGCGGGCGCGACCGTAGCCGCGACGATCGCCAGCAGGATCCCCTCGTTGGCGACGTACAGCGGGTCCAGTCCCAGCATTTCGCACGCGCCCCGGACTGTGGGCGGGACCGGCAGCCGAGTCTCGCCCAGCCGGAAACCGACGTCAGCCGCCTGCGCGATCTCGTTGAGCGCCGTGGCTACCCCGCCGCGGGTAGGATCCCGCAGAACGTGGACCTGGCCGCCGACGCTGGCCTTCAGGCGCTCGACCAGCGGCCAGAGTGTCGCGCTGTCGCTCTCCAGCTCGGTGGCAAGTCCCAGTCCTTCGCGGGCAGCCATGATGGCCATTCCGTGACAGCCGATGGGGCCCGACACAATGATCGCGTCTCCCACCTGGGCGCGTTGGGGCGCGGGACGGAAGCCGGGATCGAGCGTGCCGATACCGGTGGTATTGATGAACAATCCGTCGGCCTTTCCGCGCTCGACCACCTTGGTGTCTCCCGTCACCAGCGGCACGGCGGCGGCGGCAGCGGCATTTGCCATGGCCTTGACCACCCGATCGAGCAGGGCCAGCTCCAACCCTTCTTCCAGCACGAACCCGGCCGAGAGGTAGGCCGGGCGGGCGCCCATCATCGCCAGATCGTTGAGGGTACCATGGACCGCGAGTGATCCGATGTTCCCCCCGGGAAACTCCACCGGGCTCACCACGAAGGTGTCGGTCGACATGGCAAGCTCCACGCCGCCCAGCGCAATCACCGCCGCATCGCCCAACTGCTCCAGCACGTCGTTTCTGAAATGGGGAAGAAACCGCTCCTTGAGCAGCTGCGCGGCGAGCTTTCCGCCCGACCCGTGACCCAGCTGGACCCGGTCGGCGATCCGACCCGGGGTCGGGCACACCAGGGCGCGTTCGCCGATATCGATGGTGGTCATGCGACCTCCGTGGTCTTCCGGAGCCGGCCGAAGTTGTAATAGGCGGCGCAGGCTCCTTCCGAGGACACCATGGGAGCACCCAGCGGATTCTCGGGCGTGCACCTGACGCCGAAGGCCGGGCACCGGTGCGGCTTGAGAATCCCCTGCAACACCTCTCCGGCCCGACACTCGGCCGGCTCCTCCACCGCCATGTCGCTCAGCCCAAACCGCAGCTCGGCGTCGAAGTCGGCGAATTCCTCCCGCAGGCCCAGTCCTGAGAGCGGGATCTCGCCCAGCCCGCGCCATTTGCGATTGACGACCCGGAAGACCCGATCCACCAACTCCCGCGCCGGCACCGTGCCGTCGCGCTTGACCGAGCGGACATACTGGTTCTCGACCTCGTGGCGACCTTCCTGGAGCTGCTTCACGGCCATCCAGATGCCTTCCAGGATGTCGAGCGGCTCGAAGCCGGTGACGATGATCGGGACCCGGTACTGTTTCGCGATGGGCTCGTACTCGGTCCAGCCCATGACGGTGCACACGTGGCCTGCCGCCAGGAATCCCTGGACCCGGTTGCTGGACGAGGAGAGAATGGCGGTCATGGCCGGAGGCACGATCACATGCGAGACCAGCACGCTGAAGTTCGGGATGCCGAGTTGCTGGGCCCGCCAGACCGCCATGGCGTTGGCCGGCGCGGTGGTCTCGAAGCCCACCGCGAAGAACACGACCTGCTTATCGGGGTTCTTCCGGGCCAGCTCGAGCGCATCGAGCGGCGAGTAGACCACCTTGACGTTCCCGCCGCGGGCCCGGATCTGGAGCAGGTCGCAGTCGCTGCCGGGGACCCGCAGCATGTCGCCGAAGGAGCTGAAGATCACGTCGGGCCGGGCCGCCAGGGCCATGGCCTTGTCGATCTGTTCCAGCGGCGTCACGCAGACCGGGCAGCCGGGCCCGTGGATCATCTCGACCGCGGGGGCGAGCAGCTCATCCAGACCCTGCCGCACGATGGTGTGGGTCTGGCCACCGCAGACTTCCATCAGGGTCCAGCGCCGGGTGGCGGTACTCAGGATCTGCTCGACCAGCCCGCGGGCAATGCCGGGGTCGCGGTACTCCTCGAGATACTTCATGGCGTCATCCCTCCCAGCGACCGATCGGCCACTTCATCCATCCATTCCAGCTCATCAAGCTGGCTCATGGCCTTGAGGGCCTGGAACGTCTTGCGGGCTTCGTCTTCGTCCACCCGGGAGATGGCGAAGCCGACGTGCACCACGACATAGTCCCCCGGCTTCACCTGGTCGGCCACGTACTCGAGACAGACGTCGCGCCGGATCCCGCCAAAGTCGACCACACCCATGGCGAGCCCTTCATCGGTGCGCATGTCGCTGATCCGGCCGGGGATGCCCAAACACATGGTTCCTACCTCGGTTGAGTTCGCACTACAGGACCAAGGACTTAGGACTGAGGACTAGGTGGCTTCCTGGTCCCGAGACCGTGGCTCAAAAGCTGTTGCGTAGTCCTTAATCCTAAGTCCTATTGGTTCAGCCTGGCTGCGGCCACTGCCGCCTGCCCGTAGCTGATCGCCCCGTCGTTGGGACTCAGCCTCTCGGGCGTCAGCACCCGCAACCGGGCCTGCCGCAAGCCGTCGCGAATCAGGGTCAGGAGCCGGACGTTCTGAAAGGTTCCCCCGCCTAACGCCACCGTATCGACTCCACCCAGGGCGGCCGCCCAGCGGGCCACCCGCACCGCCGCCGCGGCCACGCTGGCGTGGAAGTCGGCCGCCAGGGCGCTGATGCCGGCACCGCGGTTCCGCATTTCGCCCAGGGCGCCAAGCAGCGGTACTGGGTCGAGCAGGAACCCACTCTCGGTCTCTCGCACCGGGAACGGCAGCAGCTTTCCGGCATCATGCCGGGCGGCGAGCGCCTCCAGCTCCATCGCGGCCTGGCCTTCGTAGCCGGTGGTGGCGCGCACGCCTAACACCGCGGCCGCCGCATCGAACAACCGGCCCATGGAGGAAGCCCGCGGGGCGTTGAGCTTGCGCTGGATCTGGGTTCGGGCCAGGGCCAACTCCAGGGAGGGGACCTCGGCGAAAGCCCGCTCGAAGGACCTGGCACGCTCGGGTTCGAGGCTCAGGTAGCCGAGCGCGGCACGCCAGGGGGCCCGGGAGGCGAGGTCTCCCCCCGGCAGGGGAGCGTACCGAAGGTGGGCCACGCGCTCATACCCGCACAGGTCGGCCAGCAGGATTTCCGCGCCCCACACCATGCCATCATCTCCGTATCCCGTGCCATCGAACGCGAGTCCGACGACGCTGCCCGTGATCCCATGCTCGGCGGCCACCGCGGCGATATGGGCGTGGTGATGCTGGACCCCGATGACGGGGAGCCCCGAGTCCTGCGCGATCCGGGTGGAGAGGTATCCGGGGTGGAGATCATGCGCGACCACCTCGGGCTCAACGTGGAACAGCCGCTGATACGACCGGGTCAAATGCTGGAACTGGTCCAGCGTCTCCAGGTTTTCCAGATCGCCGACGTGGGGAGTGATGTAGGCCACGTTGCCGTGCACCAGCGTCGCGGTGTTCTTCTGGTGGGGACCGACCGCGAGCAGCGGAACCGGGCTCTCGAGCGGCAGCCGCAGCGGCAGCGGCGCGTAGCCGCGGGCCCGCCGGATCATAATGATGTGTTCACCGACCGGTCGCACCACCGAGTCGTCGCAGCGAGTCCGGATCTCGCGATCGTGCATCAGGAACCCGTCGGCGATGGAACCCAGCCGGTCGCGGGCCTCCGGTAACCCGGCCGCGATCGGCTCCTCCGACAGGTTGCCGCTGGTCATGACCAGGGGCCGGCCGGTGAGCTCCAGCAGCAGGACGTGCAGCGGGGTATAGGCGAGCATCACCCCGATCTGATCGAGGCCGGGGTGCACCGCCGCGGCCACGGCGCCCGGCCTCGCCGGCAACAACACGATGGGACGCTCGGGAGCGAGCAGGAGAGCTTCCTCGCGGGGACCGACCAGCGCCACGGCGGCGGCCTCGGTCACCGACCGGACCATCACGGCCAGCGGCTTGGCCTCCCGCCGTTTGCGGGCCCGGAGCCGCTCGACCGCCTGCCGGTTCGTCGCATCGACCGCGAGATGGAATCCTCCCAGACCCCGGATTGCCAGGATCTCGCCGCTCTGCAGCAGCCCGGCCGAGGTCCGCAGCACCACCTCGTAATTGCCGGTGACCCGCTTCGACCCTCTTCGACCCCCATCGACCGCCTTCGACTCCCTTCGACCCGGTTCGACCGGCTTCGACCCTAGTTCCAGCCAGAGCGTCGGCCCGCACGCGGGACAACTATTGGTCTCCGAGTGGAAGCGACGATCCTCGGGCGACTGGAACTCGCGCAGGCACTCGTCACACTGCGCGAACGCGCCCATCGAGGTGCGGTCGCGCTGGTAGGGCAGCTGGTCGATCACCGTGAAGCGCGGCCCGCAGTCGGTGCAAGTGATGAACGGGTAGCGATACCGCCGGTTGGCCGGGTCCATCAGGTCGGCCAGACACTGGGGACACAGGGCGACGTCGGCCGGCAGCGGCTGCCGCCGAGTCTGATCGACCGCCGCGCTGGCGAGAACCTCGAAGCGTGCCAGACCCTCCGGCGCCGCGTCGATGGCCTCCACTCGCTCGATCCGGGCCAGCGGCGGCGCCTCGGCCTCGAGCGCCGCCAGAAACCGCGTGATCGCGTCGGGCGCGCCCTCCACCACGATCACGACTTCGCCGGCGTCATTCCGCACCCAGCCATGCAGCTCGTGCTTGAGCGCGAGCCGGTGGACGAAGGGCCGGAACCCGACCCCCTGTACCACACCGGTGACGAAGCACCGGCTGGCCGCGAGCAGCACCCGACCGGTCACACTGCCGCCGGCTGCGCCACCTGGCGTCGAAGAAAGTCGAACCATTGGTCGAGCCCTTCTCCGGTGTGGGCTGACGTGAGGAAGAACTCGAGACTGGGGTTGACCTGCCGGGCGCAGGCGAGCGCCCAGTCCACATCGAATGGCACGTACGGCAACAGGTCGATCTTGTTGAGCACGGCCCAGCGCGCCTCGCGGAACATGCGGGGGTACTTGAGCGGCTTGTCCTCACCTTCAGTGACGGACAGCACCACGATCTTCGCGGCTTCGCCCAGGTCCCACGCCGCGGGACACACCAGGTTGCCCACGTTCTCGATGAAGAGCAGGCGGGTCTCGGCCAGATCGATGGCGTCCAGCGCCTGCATGACCTGGCGGGAATCGAGATGGCAGGCGCCGCCGGTAACCACCGCCTGCACCAGGCGATCGGTATGCCGAGCCAGCCGATCGGCGTCGTTCTGGGTCTGGACGTCACCGGTCACCACCGCCATGGGCAACTCGGGTCCCAACCGGGCCAGGGTCTTCTCCAACAGGAGGGTCTTTCCCGACCCCGGGCTCGACACCAGGTTGAAGGCGACGGTCCCCGCCTCGGCCAGCCGGCGCCGCACCTCGGCCGCCAGCTCGTCGTTCTTGGCCATCACCCGCTCACGAACCTCAATCGTCCGGACAGGCATCATCCACCTGGAGAAAGGCGAGCGCGAGGTCGTGCCCCGCAGTGTGTTGAATGATGGGAACCGCCTGACCGAACGGCGGCTGGCTGAGCAGCGCTTCGAGACAGAACTCGAGATTCGAGGGTTCGATGCCGGCGTCAGTGCCCACCAGGACGCCGACCCGCCGAAGCGAAGAGCGCCGGTGAGGTTCCAGGCGCTCCTCCGCGATCCGGCAGATCTCCATCGCGACACTCAGCTCATGCATAGATGGCGACACCATTCTCCCGCACGGCCCGATGGCCCCAGCGCTCCAACGTGGCGAGGGCCAGCTCGGCCGCCCGGTCGAGCCCGGACTCGACCGCCGGGGTCAGTCCTACCTGCATCTCCACCCGCTCGGGCTGGATGCCCACCACCACCACCTGGCGGGGCAAGGTTCCCCGCAGCTCGGCTAGGGCCAGCACTTCCTTGAGGTCGATCTGATGGGGCGACAGCTTGAGCCCGAGCCAGCGAGGGATCCGGTTGCGCTCCAGCCGCACGGGGGTTCCCGCCGGCTGACCGGCATTGACGGCATCGAGGAACAGGACTCGGCCGGCGTCCTCGATGGTGGGAAGCAGGTTCATCCCCCAGGTTCCCCCGTCCACGAAGACCACGTCGGTGGAGAAACTCCAATGCTCCCGCAGGTACCCCAGGAGCTCGAGCCCGACGCCGTCATCGCCCATGAGCGGATTGCCCAGGCCGATCACCACGGTTGGCTTGGCGCGCACCTTCAATCGTCCTCGAAGTGATGATCGGGCGGCACGAACCGGCCACCGGTCACAATGGATGACACCACGCCGCCCCGTTCCATGAAGTCGGCCCGGATCGCGAGATAGACGTGGACCGGGATGAAGATCAGGAACACCCAGGTGAACACGTGGTGGATCCACCGCACCACCTGCAGGCCACCCAGAATCGGCACCACCCAGTTGGTGGCCGAATACCAGAGCCCGCCCGGGTTGGACTGACCATAGAGCGCGAACCCGGTGACCACCATCAGCAGTGCCACCGCGTATATGCCGGTGTACGACAGCTGCTGCATCGGGTTGTGACCCAGATAGTGGGGCGCCTTCTCCGGCTGGATCATCAGGTAGTACTTCGCCTGCTTGAACATGTTGACCCAATCCTTGGTCCGGATCGGGAACAACGCGGCGAGCCGCTCGAACTTGTTGCCGGCGAAGAGCCAGTAGAACCGGACGATGGCAGTCATCACCAGCGCGGCGGCGGCGCCAAAATGAATCGCCCGGAACCACCCCATCATGAAGGGATCGCCCTGTTCGCGCGCGGTCACGAAATAGGGCTTGCCGATGTACAGGCCGGTCACCGTCAACAGCACAATGGCGATGACCGCGATCCAGTGCATGGCCCGGATGGGCCAGCCCCAGAGATACACCCAGGTGTACCGCCCCTGCGGAGGCGGCACCTGGTGTTTCAGGGTGAAGCCGGTCATTGAACCTTGACCTGCGTCACGAGATTCCCCTCCGCATCGAGCACATGCACGCCGCAGGACATGCAGGGATCGAACGAGTGGATGGTGCGCAGGATCTCGATCGGCTGTTCCGGATTGAGCAGCGGATGGTTATCCATCAACGCCGCTTCATACGGGCCCGGAACGCCCTGGCCGTCCCGGGGCGAGCAGTTCCAGGTGCTCGGCACCACGCACTGGTAGCGGGAGATCTTCCCGTTCTGAATCTGGACCCAGTGCCCCAGGGCGCCGCGGGGAGCGTCCAGGAACCCGTAGCCCTGGGAGGTCGGCTTCCACGACTCAGGCTTCCAGGCGTCGCCGCTGAAGGTACGGGTGTCGCCCGATTTGATCCGGGTAATGAGGTCGTCGTACCAGGCCGTCATCCGCCGGGCCAGCAGGACGGTCTCGATCCCCCGGGCCGCGGTGCGTCCCAGGGTGGAGAAGAGCGCCGCGGGACCGACGCCGAGCTTGCCTAACACTTCGCCCACGGCGGCCCGCATGTCCTCGTGTCCGGAGGCGTACGCCACCAGCGCCCGGGACAAGGGGCCCACCTGCATCGCCATGCCGTCGTACCGGGGCGCCTTCATCCAGGTGTACTTCTTCTCGTCCTGGAGATAGCTCCACGGCGTCGGCGGCCCGGTGTATTTGGGCCGGGTTTCGCCTTCCCAGGGGTGGAGCCCCGAGGCATCGCCCTCGGGATATTCGTACCACGAGCTGGTGATGTACTCCTTGACCTTCATCGGGTCGTAGGGGTGCACCCGGCTCAGGTTGTTATCGAGGATGATCCCCCGTGGGAAGTAGAGCCGGTCGACCTCACGGATGTCACCACCCTCGGGAAACTCTCCGCAGGCCAGGTAATTCCGGGTCCCACCCCCGATCGCTGCCCAGTCCTTATAGAAGGAGGCAATGGCCAGCAGGTCGGGGTAGTACACCTGCTCCACGAACCGGGCCGCCCGGCGGATCATATCGGAGACGTCGGTGAGTCGCTCGGCGTTGATCGTGCCGGTGTCTTCCAGGTTGATGGCGCAGGCCATCCCGCCCACCAGGAAGTTGGGGTGCGGGTTCTTGCCGCCGAAGACGGTGTGGAGCCGGATGACGTCGCGTTGCCAGTCGAGGGCTTCGAGGTAATGCGCCACCGCCATCAGGTTGGCTTCGGGCGGCAGCTTGTAGGCCGGATGACCCCAATACCCGTTGGTGAAGATGCCGAGCTGGCCGCTGCCCACGAACTTCTTGACCCGCTCCTGCACCTCCCGGAACCAGGTGGCCGAGTTGTTGGGCCAGGGCGAGAGCGACGCCGCCAGCCGGCTGGTCCCGGCCGGATCGGCCTGGAGCGCACTGACCACGTCCACCCAGTCGAGCGCGTGCAGATGATAGAAGTGGATGACGTGGTCCTGGATGTACTGCATCCCGTGGACCAGGTTCCGGATGGTGTTGGCGTTGGGCGGAATCCGGATGTCGAGCGCGTCTTCCACCGCCCGGCAGCTGGCAACCGCATGGACTACGGTGCACACCCCGCAGATCCGCTGGACGAAGGCCCAGGCATCGCGCGGATCGCGCCCCTGCATGATGGTCTCGATCCCGCGAAACTGGGTCGACGAGGCCCAGGCGTTGGAGATCTTCCCGTTCTCCGACTGAGCTTCGATCCGCAAATGGCCTTCGATGCGGGTGATGGGGTCGACGACGACTCTGGTAGCGGCCATGACTCAACCCTCCCCGCCGGCAGGTCCTTTGGGCTGATCCGGCAGCACCGGCAGCTCTCTCGCCACTTTCTTCTGACGCATCTGATGCACTCCCGTCATCGCGGCATGGGCGGCCACACCACCCAGCGCGCCCACCGCCAGGGCGGCGCCCAGCAGATCGATGTTTCGCTCGATCCCGAAGCCGCCGACATCCGGCATCCGTTCGTAGAACGGGCTCATGGTGTCCCAGAATTGCGGCTCGGTGCAGCCGATACAGGGGTGCCCCGCCCCGATGGGCCAGCTGGTGCGGGTGTTCCACTGGAAGATGGGACAGGGTGAGAAGGTCGCGGGCCCCTTGCAGCCGACCTTGTACAGGCACCAGCCCTTGCGGGCGGCTTCGTCGTCGAAGGCTTCCACGAACTGGCCCGCGTCGAAGTTGGCGCGCTTGGGACACTGATCGTGGATCCGGGCGCCATAGGCGAAGCGGGGACGGCCTTCGGCATCCATGGCCGGCAAACGGCCGAAGGTGAGGAAGTGGACCACCGTCGCGGTGACCACATCCGCGATGGGCGGGCAGCCCGCAATGTTGATGACCGGCTTGTCGCGAATGACATCGCGAACCCCCACCGCACCGGTGGGATTGGGCCGCGCGGCCTGCACGCTCCCCCAGTGGGCGCAGGCGCCCACCGCGATGATCGCGGCCGCACCCCGGGAGCTTTCCTCCAGAATCTCCTTGGCGGTGCGCCCGCCGATCGTGGTGTAGATCCCGTTCTCGGCCAGCGGCACCGAGCCGGTCACCACCAGCAGATAGGCGCCGGCGTTGGCCTTCATCGAATCGGCCAGAGCCTTTTCCGCCGCCTGGCCCGAGGCCGCCATCAGCGTGTGGGAGTAATCGAGCGAGACCAGATCGAGGACCAGGTCGCCGATGGTCGGCTCGGCCGTCCGGATCACCGACTCGACACAGCCGGTGCATTCCTGCAACTGGATCCAGATGACGGTCGGACGTTTCTGGGTCTGGAGCGCCGCGGCGATCTGCGCCGCCCCGGTGCTGCCCAGCCCCAGGATGGCCGCGAAGGAGGAGCAGAACCCCACGAACTCGCGACGGGAGACGCCGGTCTCCTCGAGATGGTCCGCCAGGGATTGTCCGCCGGTCCAGGGGTGGGACGTCGGATGCAGCATGACAGCCCTCCGTTCCATTGGATGGATGCGGTACTGCCGGGCTGGCCCCCACGTGAAGGTGGGCGGCCGCTCCGGAAGCGACCACGCGGACAATGTTGGAGAGCCGACCGTGAAAAGATGCTTAAGGAAGGATGAAGTTCACTTTTCTAAGTTGTTACCTGACAATATGTTGTGCTATAGGGTTCGAGCATGAAGATTTGCTTCAGCCGTAGATCTACGGTAGGATCACCCTCAATCCCTACGGCGAGGCGAACGATGCGCGCCACCTATTCGCTACGGGCCATCGCACTGCTGCTGGGATTCGCGGCGGTCGGGTTCATCACCGGGTGTACCAACGACGAGATCGTGTTCGTCGAGCGGCCCCCATTCAACGATCCCGCCGACGCCGCCAGCGGATTCGTCGGCTACTACACCTCAGCCACCAAACAGACGACCTGCGGGAACTGCCATGCCGACTTTCAGGCCGGCTGGAAGGAGACCGGGCACGCCGAGGCCTACGCGACCCTCAAAGCCAACGCCGGAGCGCAGGCCTTCTGCTATTCGTGCCACACCGTGACCGAGCGGGGCAACGCCGAAACGGGCGTCATCGGGCACGACAAGGTGCAGGACAGCACTTACTACGACGTACAGTGTGAGAGCTGCCACGGCCCTGGACTGGAACACATCCAAGGCGTCACTCAGGGACAGATCGTCCGCCCGCTGGCTCGGATCGGTGTGGGTCCCGACACGTCGTCCGGCTGTGCCGCCTGCCACACCGGAACCCACCATCCGTTCGTGGAGGAGTGGAGCCTCTCGGGCCACGCCGTGACCTTCCCGGCGGCGGAGGCTGGCAACGCAAGCTGCACGCCTTGCCACGAAGCCCGCGGCGCCATCAAGGCGTGGGGGGTGGAGTCCAACTACTCTGAGCGGGAACAAACCGAGTTCCAGCCGGTTGCGACCTGCGCTACGTGTCACAACCCGCACGGCTCGCCCAACTCGGCCAATCTGCGGTGGTCCATCAGCGACCCGGAGCCCAGCCGCAACCTGTGTATGAAGTGCCACGATCGCCGGACCCAGCCGACGCCGGGCAGCTCCCGCGGCAACGCTCCGCATGCGCCCCAGGGCTCGGTGCTCATGGGTGACGCCGGCTACCGGGCGGCCGGCTTCACGTACGACACCGCGACGGTCTTTGCTTCGCACTCGTCCACCCGCAACCCTCGCCTCTGCGCCGGCTGCCACGTGAACCAGTACACCATCAACGATCCGGCCAGCGGTAACTTCGTCTTCCAGGTACACGGGCATACATTCCTGGCGGCTCCGTGCGTCGACACCCAGGGCATTCCGACTGGCTCGACGGACTGCGCCTACACCACCGCCGCCCGGGAGTTCTCAGCCTGCGCCGGTTCGGGTTGCCATGCCAGCACCACGGTGGCACTCAATGCCCTGCTCAACTCGCGCGATCGGATCGAGCAGCTGGCGGCCACGATCTGGGTGGACGGGGACAACGACGAGACCGTGGACGTGCCGCCCACCGACCAGGGCTATCTGCCGACCATCAAGGCGACCATTCCGGGCGAGCTCAACCCGAGCGACTCGCGCGTCAGTCCCGCCGACGGCGCCGAGTTCAATCTGAAGCTGTGCGCCGAACGCTATGCCAACGGCGATAAATCCAAGGGTGTGCACAACCCATTCTTGTGCGAAGCGCTGCTCCGGGCCAATATCGACGAGCTCCGCGCGTCCTATGGGCTACCCTCTCCCCCGCTGGCGGTGCTACAGATGCTGAAGGAACCCCTTGGCGGGGTGAAAGCCAAAGCCGTCAGGATATCCCAGCGGTAAGGCCGACTCGCTCACGGTGCTCGCGCAACACCCGGTAGTGGCCACAACCGCCGCCCGAGTCCTCGACTCGGCGGCGGTCGCGCCGTCCGTGCTGGCGATCCAGGACACGGTCTTGGGACGGCTGCCGGCGGGAGTCCACCCGGCGGATACCATCATCCTCAAGCGGTTCGCCCCCGCTCCGGTGGTGCAGTTCATCTTTCAGCAACCGCCCTGGGTCATGTGGAGCGGCGCCGTGCTGGCAGCGATCACCGCCCTGGTGCTGCTGTGGAAGCTGTGGCCCAGGTTCCCCGCCATCTGGGCCTGGTTCAGGGGATGGAGCCGTCCGGTGACCGTGGGATTCTTTGCCGCGGTCGGGCTGGTGTTGTTGGTCGCCGGAGTGCTTGGCTTCAAGAGTTACGACTATGTGATGAACGACTCCCGGTTCTGTACCGGGTGCCACATCTTCATGCCCCCCGGCCAGGTGGTGGAAATCGCCGACACCGGGCATTACACCCTCGTGTCGCAGCTCTCCGGCAAGCACGACACGCTCAACTGTCATAGCTGCCACGAATTCGATCCGCTGGGCGAGGCCCGCAAGATGGTCCTCTGGATGTCGGGGGTGCGCCACCTGGAGGAGGCGACGGACAAGTACGGCGCGCCTGCCCACGGCTACGTGCCGAGGGACATCTGCGAATCGTGCCACAAGCAGGGCACGGCGAAGCAGTCGTGGCAGGCCATCGAGGCGACCGCGGGGCATCGGCTCCACCTGCAATCGGATTCCGCTTCGGGCAAGCTCATGTCGGGCTCGGAATGCCTCACCTGCCACGCGCAGACGGCGCACGTTTTCAAACCGACCGACTCCACATGCTCCCAGCAAGGGTGTCACCTCACCGACGAAACCAGCATCCAGCTCGGGACGATGACTGGAACCACCGGGCTCCACTGCATCGTCTGCCATGCCTTCACGGCCGAGGTACCGGCGCTTGCGACCCTGGATTCGGCGGGTCGGACCATGCGTCCCGCCTGGGGGCAGTGCCTCAGCTGTCACGACATGCAGCGGGTGCTGCCCGATTTCCAGCTGGCGAGGGATCCGCATGGGGGGCAATGCGGGGTGTGCCACAACCCGCACAACCAGGAGACCCCGGGAGCGGCCATCAAGAGCTGCGCCTCGGCCCAGTGCCACGCCGACTGGCGCGACGAGCCGTTTCATGTCGGCGCCGCCCATCGGCGAAGAGCCCAACAGTGTGAGACCTGTCACCAGCCGCACGCCTCGGAGGTGGACGCCAGCGACTGTGAGGGCTGCCACCAGACGGTGCGGGAACGGACCCGGCTCCGGCCTCCGATCCCGTTCGATACCACGAGGGCCCTCAAACGCACGGCCCTCGCGCCGGGGCCGACGGACGACCCGCCACGAGGCAAAGGTGACGCGCCGCCGGAGGATGACGCCTCCGGCGTTTTGTTCTCGGCCCTTGCCCCGACGTCGGCGGACAGCTTCGAGCACCGGCCCCATCGGAGGTTGGCGTGCATCGAGTGCCACACCACCTCGTCTGGTCGCGCCGGGCTCTCCTTCCAGCCGCCCCGCGGCTGCGACATCTGTCATCACCAGGCACCGGCCACGTCGCGCTGTGCGAGCTGCCACCAGCCGCAAGAGCTCTCGGCGGCTCGAATCATGGCACTGCATATCACGGTGCCGAAGCAACCGGACCGCAGCCGCCCGGTCGGCTTTTCCCATCCGAAGCACGAGCAGTACCCGTGCCTCGAGTGCCATAAGGCTCCCGTGACAATGGGGCTGACACCGCAGGTCGCCTCGTGCCGCGATTGCCATCAGAATCATCATGAGCCGGCGCGCGACTGCACCAGCTGCCATACCGGATACGATATCCGGGCGAAGCACCAGCCCGGCATCGAGGCTAGTCATCAGCGCTGCGATGCCTGCCACACCGGCGCCACGGTCCGTCTGCTGGTGCCCACCCGCTCGTTCTGCGCGTCATGTCACGCCGAGCAGAAGGCCGATCATCATCCATCCCGCGAGTGCTCGGTGTGCCACCTGCTGAGCGAGCCCGCGGAGTGGAGACGCCGTCTGGTATCGGGGAGCGGGCCATAACGCGATACCTGTTGCTCGCCTGCTGGCCGACAGCATCCTGCACAGCGAGGCGATACAGGGACCGACCGGGGGGTTGGCGTGTCATGGACGCGACATTCCCCGAGTTGCCTGATCGGTCAACGGGGGTCGAAGGCAGTCGAAGGGGTCGAAGGCGGTCGAAGAACTAGTTGCCCGCCATAACCCGGGCCACCATGATACCGTCCTGACTCGCAATGGAGAGGATCCGATCGGCCAACGGCAGCTCGGAGATCTCCACGCTCTTTCCGACCAGGGGGGCGTGCAGCAGGTGGAGCCGGCCGGCTCGCCAGAGGGCGAGGCCGGTGTGGGCGACATCGAGACCGGCGACCGTCGAGGTCGCCGCAATCAGGTCACCGTCCTGGATCCGCCCGGCCAGCGCGGCGATCTGGCCCTCCACGATGTACCAGCGCCCTTCACCCCGGTTGAGTCTGGCCTCGATGTCGACGATGGCCGCCCGCACGTCGGGATCACTCAACTGGCGATAGGCCGCGGCATGGGTCGACATGAAGTCGATCGGCTCCCGGTCCAACCTGCCGCCCAGTTCGCGCGCCAGCAGGCGCAGCACCCCATGCTGCTCCTGGTGCGCCAGCCATTCCGAGAAATAATGCAGCCGGCTGGCATAGCCGTCGATCACGCCGTTTCGATAGCGGAGCTCGCGGAGGTATTTCTCGTAGCGGGCTCGGGCCGCCGGTCGATCGGCCAGCAGAGCCCCGCCGTCTTGCCGGATGAAGCGGGTCAGCGCCAGAACGTTTTCGATGAACGTGACGCAGTCGAGCTGGCGCAGGTTGACCACCAGCCGCTCGGGACCCGGTACCTCCAGGGTCGCGGGCCGGTACGTGGTCCCCACGAAGGTTTCGCCCAGCCGAGCGATGGCTGTACCGACCGAAAGAGTATCCAGTCGGTGCTCGACGCCCCAGCGCACCTTGCTCTCGAACCCGCGCCAGTCATCGACGGTCCAGACCGTCCCGGGGATGGTATCTGAAGCTGGGGAGCCGGGAGGCGGGTGGGGGGGAGCCGGGGGGCGTCTCGCCTCTCGACTGCCCGTGAGAATCACGGCGGCGAGAGCACCGACGATCAGCGGGCGATGGGCCGGGAAATGATGCATGCGTTGACGCCGCCTACGCCCATCGAGAGTTTCCCCGCCACACCCGGCCGCACAGCACACGCCTTGTCGAACACGAAGAGCTGGTGCAGTCCCCGGATGGAAGGATGCAGCTGCGATTCGGACAATGGCGTGGGAAAGATGGTCCCGCGTTCGGCGCCCAGGTACTGGGCGGTGAGCTCCCAGCCACCTCCGGCACCCATCCCGTGTCCGAAGGTGCCCTTACGGGCGGTCGCCAGCACCGAACCGGGTACGATATCCAGCAGGTTCTCGACTTCGAGATAATCACCGGGGGTCGCGGTCGCGTGCAGGTCCCAGGTGGTGATGTCCCTGGGCTCGACCGCCGCGTTGCGCAGGGCCTCGCGAACCGACAGCAGGGGCCCCTCCTTCGACGGTGTGATGATGTGGTGAGCATCGTTGCTCACCCCCACGCTCAGGAGCTCCATGCCGAGGGGCCGGAACCCGAGCGAGGTCATGTGATCCCAGTCGCCGACGATCCAGAGCACGGCGCCGCCGGCGACGTGGGTGCCCCGGAGACCGTGGAGCGGCTTGGAGACGGCGGCGTCCGCCGCCAGGACCCGGGCACTGAACATCGAACCGACGGTCACCGGGTGCGGCCTCGGCTCGGTGGCGCCCACCACCACGGCCTTGGCTTCGCCCCGGCGAATCGCATCCACCGCCAGCTTGAGGCACACGCCGAAGGTGGCGCAGGCCCCGATCGGGGCGATGCTGAAGCCATGAAACCGTCCCAACATCGAGATCTGCGAGGCCGGGGTATTGTGGATGTTCCAGATGACGTTAGGTGTCACCGCCCGCCAGGGCGGGTCGGGCGCTCCCCACTTCTCCTGCAGCCGCGCGGTCTGCCGCTGCTTGTGCTTGAGCATGTGGAGCTTGCCCTTCTCGATGTCACCCTCCACGTTGGCCGCCTCGATCTGACGCAACTCTTCCAGGTACTCGCGCAGCTGGGGCGAGCGGGAAGCCCAGTAGTGCCACCACTGTCCTTCGAGGTCGTCCCGCTCGTCCAGGGTAGCGCCCGCGGGATGGCGGGGAACGCCCTCGGGAGGCCGGCCCGCCTTCTCCCACTCGCCGAACGACCGGTTGCGACAGGGCTCCGACCAGAAGCGGTCCCAGCGGCGTTGGGCGTGATAGAGCGCGATGGAGGCATCGTGGATGGTGGGGATGTCGCCGACACCGGTACCGATATAGACGTGGGTCCGGGTATCCAGCCGGTGCAGCTCGTCCTCGAGACCGGGATTCTGTTGCAGGGCCTGAATGAAGCAGCCGATGGTGTATTGGGTGGGCGTGCCCATCTTCCCTTGCAGCTGGTGGAACCGGCTGGGCGGGAACCGGGCCTCGACCCAGGGGCGGCAGCTTTCGAAGTCGAAGTCGGGCCAGCCCACCAGGAAGTTATCGGGACCGAAACCGTCGAAGGGAGCCAGCCAGGAGTCGGCGCAGGCGAGGTTTCGGGCAAAGGCATCAATGTCGGGCGACCGGGGAGCCACCACCCCCCAGCCAAATACACCCACTCGGGTCACGGGTTCTCCTTGGGAACGCCGCAAGGTATAGTCTCGGGGCAGGGCCTGCCAGTCTGAAACTCATCGGTCACGAGAGGTCGCATGCCACGGATTCCGGTTCTCCCATTCGCTCTGTCTCTTGTGGCGCTTTCGGGTTCCCCGGCCCAGACCCGGCCCACGATTCCTTCCGCCGACTATGGCCGGTGGGAGTCGCCCGGCCCGGCCCTGCTCTCTCCCGATGGTCGATGGTTGGCCTACACAGTCAATCGGGTGAACGAGGAGAACGAGCTCCGGATCCGGAGCCTCACCCGCGACACCACCAGCGCCGTTCTCTATGCCACCGCGCCGTCCTTCCCCACCAATTCCCGTTGGCTGGCCTACCTGGTCGGAGTGTCACCGGCCGAGCGCGACAAGCTGCTCCAGGACAAAAAGCCTATCCACACCCGGCTCGGCCTGCTCGATCTGGCGAGCGGAAGCACCACGTCGGTCGACAAGGTCGCGAGCTTCCGGTTCAGCCCCGATGGGCGTTTCCTCGCCATGCGGGGCTACGCGCCGGAAAACAGCAAGCGCGAGGCCGCCGACCTGATGGTGCGCGACCTGAGCGCGGGGACCACAGCGACCTTCGGCAACGTAACCGGCTTTGCCTGGGCCGACCGCGGTGCGGCGCTCGCCTTCACCGTTGAGACCGAGTCCGGCGCGGGGAACGGAGTCCAGCTGCTCGATGGCAACGGCCGGCTGCGTACCCTCCACTCGTCCACCGACCGCTACCGCGCCCTGGCCTGGCGCAAGGACGGGGACGACCTCGCGGTGCTCCGGACCCAGCCCGCCGCCGGCTTCCGGGACACGGCTCACGCTCTGCACGCCTGGACCGGGCTCAACCGCTCGGCGCCGATCGCACGGATGCTGCCGCCCGACGCGGTTCCCAGCGGGCTCCGCATCGCGGAAGGCAGCCCGCCGGCCTGGACCCGCGCCGGAGACCTGGTCCTGGTGGGCCTGCGTCCCCGGGACCCTGCCCGAACCGATTCGAGCGCCAAGAGCACCGCGAAGGAGAAGACCTCCGACGTGCAGGTCTGGCACTCGCGCGACGTACGCATCATCCCGATGCAGAAATCGCAAGAGCAGAATGACCTGCGCCGAGGACTCATGGCGGCGTGGTCCCTGGCCGACGAGAAGCTGGTCCTGGCCGGTTCCGATCTCATGAACCCGATCGAAGTTCTGGAAGACGGCCGCCACGCCGTGGAGCGGTCCACCACGCGCTACCCGTTCGGCACCATGTTCGGTCGCTCCCGGATGGAGGTGAGCCTGATCGATCTGCGCTCCGGTGCCCGCCGGACCGTGATCGACAGCGTCCGCTACTTCTACGGCGCCAGCACCACGGGACGCTATCTCCTCTATTTCCGGAGCGGCGGCTATCGGGTCCATGACATCACGACCGGCGGCGACATCGCGCTGGGGACCGGGTCGGGTGCCGTCTTCACCAATCAGGAGTACGACACCCCGACCGACGAGCTGCCACCCTGGGGCATCGCCGGCTGGAGCAAGGATGACCGGTCGGTCCTGGTCTACGACCGGTACGACCTCTGGCGTCTGGCCAGCGACGGAAGCACGGCCACGCGCCTAACGAACGGCGCGGCCGATTCCACGATCCATCGGTACGTGCGCCTGAATCGCGAGGAGCGGGGCATCGATCTCGCGCAGCCGCTGATGCTGAGCCTGTTCGGCGACTTCTCGAAGCGTGGGGGATATGCCAGCTGGCAGGCGGGACGGGTGGAGCGGCTCCGGTTCGAGGACGCGCGACTCTCACGCATCATCCGGGCCGATAGCGCAGCGGCATTCGCCTTTACCAGGGAACGCTTCGACGATGCGCCCGACTGGTTCGTCGCCGGACCGGCGCTGCGGGACGGACGCCAGGTCAGCGCGCTCAATCCGTTCCTGCGTGATGCCGCCTGGGGAAAAGCCGAGCTGGTCGGGTTTCGAAGCGCGACCGGACGGCCGCTCCAGGGCATTCTGCTCTATCCGGCCAATCACGATCCGGCTCGGCGATACCCGATGATCGTCTACACCTACGAGATCCTTTCGCGCAATCTCCACGCCTGGCAGGCGCCTTCGGAGCGGAGCTACTACAACTTCACGGCCTGGACCCAGCAGGGCTATTTCGTCCTGCTGCCGGACATCGTCTACCGAGCCGGCGATCCGGGACGCTCCGCCCTGGACGCTGTGGTGCCTGCGGTCCACTCGGTGATCGCCCGGGGTCTGGTTGACTCCTCCCGGGTCGGGCTGGTCGGTCACTCCTGGGGCGGCTACCAGGCCACCTATCTCCCGACCCAGACTGGCATCTTCGCAGCCTCGGTGGCCGGTGCCCCGATTACCAACTTCCTGAGCTTCGCCGGAGCGATTCACTGGACCCCCGGGGTGGCCGAGTTCGATCACTGGGAGACCGGACAGGCGAGGATGGGAGCGCCGCCCTGGGAAGCCTGGGATGCCCACGTGCGGAATTCACCCGCCGCGTTCATCACCCAGCTCAAGACCCCGATGCTGATGATGTTCGGCGACGCCGACGGTACGGTCGACTGGCATCAGGGGGTCGAGTTCTACAACTTCGCGCGCCGGGCGGGCCGGCCGGACTTTGTGTTGCTGGTGTACCCCGGCGAGGACCACGGTCTGCGGAAGAAGGAGAATCAGATCGACTATCACCGCCGGATCATCGAGTGGTTCGGCTACTATCTCAAAGGCGAACCGGCGCCCCCATGGATGAAGGAGGGGGTCACATGGCTGGATCGGAAGAAGGCGCTTGAAGGGAACTGAAGGTGGGAACGAATGCAGAGTGCCCAGTGCCCAATGCCCATTGTAGAGGTGACCAGGAAATCACATTGACCTCTGCAATCGGCACTGGGCATTGGGCATTCTGTGATTGACTCCACCCTCCTCCCTCCAACCTCAGACCTCAGGCATGCTGGGTTGCTTCGCGGAACCGGCGGTTCATTTCCTCCGGGGTGAGGTCTTCCTTGTGAGTGGCCACGGTCCACACGTGCCCAAAGGGATCGGTCAGGGTGCCTGACCGGTCGCCGTAGAACTGATCGGTGAGGGGCTTGGTTTCCCGGGCACCGGCGGTGATCGCCCGGGGAAATACCTTGTCGACGTCGTCCACGTAGAGCATCAGGCTCACAGGCGTCCCGCCGAAAGCCTCGGGCGAACGCCATGCCTGGTCCGCCGTCTCGTCCGCCAGCATGATGATCGAGTCACCGACCTTGATCTCGGCGTGACCGAGAGTGCCGGTGGCGGGATCCTCGAACCGGCTCAGCTCCTTGGCGTTGAACGCCTTCTTGTAGAACTCGATCGCTTTCTTGCCGTTCTTCACGATCAAGTAGGGCGTCGCGGTATGGTAGCCCTCGGGGATTGGTTTGGTTGGCATGATGCGACTCCTCCCACAGAATTTGGTGAAAACCGGTAGGACCCTCACCATGCCCCAAACCGGCCGCAGGGTCAATAGCATGGTTGGACCAGGTGGTGTAACGTTTCCGCACCGACTTCAACCCGACGAGTGACTCATGCTTTCCACCGTGCTTGCTGTTGCGCTGATGACCCAGGCTGCGCCCTACGATCTCATCGTGACCGGTGGCCGGATTGTCGACGGGACCGGAGCTCCCGGGTTCCACGCCGATCTGGGAGTTCGCGACGGGAAGATCGCCGCCATCGGCCGGCTGCGGGGCCAACCGGCGCGGCGCACTCTGGAGGCGACCGGTTTGGTGGTAGCGCCGGGATTCATCGACATGATGGGGCAGACTGGAGCGCCGTTCTTGCGGGATCCTGCCGCCGGTCTGAACCTGCTGACCCAGGGGATCACCACCCTCAACGCCGGTGAAGGTGGCTCCGACGCACCGTTGTCTCCCGCCCAGGCCCGGGAGCGAGGGTGGGCTACC